>DQHV01000388.1 GCA_003524335.1 Candidatus Aminicenantota bacterium
GGCTTACGACTGGGCCGTCGATGGGACCAAGAACCCTCGCGGACCCGAGTCGAGCGATACCGACACGAGGATCAGACGCGGAGGAGGCTATACGTACGGGTCCCGTCATCTCAAGTGCTCCAGCCGCATGTTCCGGGTCCCGACCTATACGGCGCCATACTTCGGATTCCGCTCAGTGACGAATAAGCGCNNAATTCGGAAATTGATATGCTGTCCCCATATTGAGAAAGGGCGATCGATCATGAAAAAAGCATCATCCATCGTGTTTTCCTTGGCGGCTTTTCTGTCCATGATGGCCGCCGGGGCTTCTGATACGCCCTGGGCTCAGGCCGAAAAGAACGCGGCTCAGAGCCAGAGGGCCATCCAGTTCTGCCGGCACTATGCCCACGGCTGGCTGACCCATGCCGACCCGGGCTCGGGGCTCATCCCGAGGAACCTGACGGGTGACGCCTATTGGAACGCCAGGGATGCTGCGGCCGACAACTACCCCTTTATCGTCCTGACCGCGCATATCCTCGACGATCATTACATCAAACAGATCACCCATGGCATTCTCACCCAGGAACAAAAACTGACTAATCGCCTGGATTCGCTCCCGGACGACTTTCTTTTCGTCATCCAGAAGTTCCGGACGGAAACGCCGAACCTGGACGACATCATCTTCGGCGCCGCCGAGTATGCCAAAGACGGTCTCATGCCCATCAGCGAGTGGCTCGGCCCGTCACCCTGGGTCGACCGGATGAAACAGCTCATCCGGGACGTTTTTAAACACGCCATCCATGATTCGCCCGCCGGCAAAATTCCCTCTCAGGATGTCGAGGTCAGCGGAGATCTTCTCCAGGTGACCAGCCGTCTCTACTGGATGACCGGCGACGAGGATTACAAAGCCTGGGCTTTCCGTCTGGCCGATCATTTTATGCTCCATTCGAACCTGCTGGACCGGGACAAAATCGGGCTGCGCGATCACGGTTCGGAGATCATCGGGGGACTTTCCGAAGCCTGTGTGATCGCCTTCCATGATGATCCCCAGCGCTGGCAGAAATACCGTCCCCGGATCCGCGCCTTGCTGGACCGGATCCTGGAGGTCGGCACGAACCCGGACGGGCTCTTTTACAACGCCATCAACCCAAAAACAGGCGAAATCCTGAGCAAAGGCCTGGCGGATACCTGGGGATATGTCTATAACGCCTACCTCACCATCTCGCTCCTTGATGAGGAGCCGCGTTACCGGGAGGCCGCCGCGCGCGCACTATCTAATATCCATAAGTATAAAGACTACGATTGGGAAAACGGCAGCGCTGATGGATACGCCGACTCCATCGAAAGCGCTTTGAACCTCCTCAACCGTATTCCCGACGAATCCGCCTTCAACTGGGTGGACCATTCAATCCAATTTCTTATTAGCAAACAGCGGTCTGACGGCATTCTCGAGGGCTGGCACGGTGACGGCAACTCGGCCCGGACGGCGCTTATGTGGGCGCTCGAAAAAACCCAGGGCGTTACCGGCTCTCCCTGGCGCGATGATCTGAGGCTGGGCGCTGTCCGCGGGCCCGACGGCTCCCTCCAAGTTTTTCTCGCAAGCGACTGGCCCTGGTCGGGGAAGCTTTGCTTCGACCGGCCCCGGCACCGCGCTCCGATGTACCTCCCCCTCGATTACCCCCGCATCAACCAGTTCCCTGAGTGGTTCACGGTTGGCGCTACTCAAAAATACGAGGTCAGGTCAGGGGAGGGGCCGGCCCAAATCGTGGAGGGAACGGACCTTTATAAATTCCCCGTGACGATCAAGCCTGATGAACCGCTGCGGCTGACGGTGAACTTCCATCAGGACCCTGCCTCCCCGAAACCCCGCTCCATGAAATACGCGTCCCGCTCCCGCCAGAAAGCTGTGGCCTGGCAGAAGGAGCTGCGCCGCAGGTTCTATGGGCTACTCAAGCTGGACGATCTCCTCAAGGCGAAAATCCCGTTTGACCCCAAGGTCCTCTTATCTGAGGAGCGGCGAGGATACATCCGTCAAGAGATTGAGCTCAACTCCAGCCCGGACCGTCGGATCAAGGCGATCGTAACGCTCCCGCGCTCCGGAACGCCCCCCTATCCCGCGGTCGTTTGCATCCACGGCCATGGGGGCTCGCGCTATGTTGTCTACGATAAGTCCAACGTCTACAAGGGCTTTGCCGCCGCCCTCGCCGAGAGCGGCTACGTGACCATCGCCACCGATGTCGGCCAGCACGAAGTCTACGAGACCGGACGGACGCTCATGGGCGAACGGCTTTGGGATGTCAAGCGCTGCATTGACTATCTGGAATCGATGCCTGATGTCGACAAGGCCGCCATCGGCTGTGCCGGCCTCTCTCTGGGCGGCGAGATGGCCATGTGGCTGGCCGCCATGGACGAACGGGTCGCGGCCTGCGTCAGCTCAGGCTTTTTGACCATTATGGACCAGATGGAACACGATCACTGCCTGTGCTGGAAGTTCGATGGGCTGAGGGAGCTCGCCGACTTCGCCGATATCTATTCGCTCGTTGCGCCGCGTCCGCTTCAGTGCCAGAACGGGCTGGCCGAGCCGCCGACCATGTTCGTCGTCCCTCTGGCCCGCCGGGCCATGAAGGAAATCCGGCTAATCTATTCGGACATGGGGAAGCCAGATAACGTCAGCCTGGCCGTGCACCGCGGCGAGCACGAAGTCGATTTGCCCGGCCTGCTCGAATTTTTCGAAAAGCACCTAAAAAAACGATAGGATCTTGGCCGCGGCTCCGGCGGCCACGACGATGATGGCCAGGATGAGGAGAGCATTCCACAGAGCCGCTTTCGGCCCCCGCACGACATCCTCTCCCAGGTATCTCTTCATGTTCTGGAGGAGGAAAAATCCCAGGTAGGCTGCCGGTATCATGATGAGGTTGAGTGAGGACGTGGCCACGGGCACCCAGAAGGGGAGGGCGGCGAAAGCGCCCAACGCACCGATATTGGCCAGCATCGTGCTTGCCTTGTAGGCGCCGCCGTGGAGCTCGAAACCGAGCATCTCGCTGAGCACCAGCCCGCAGATCAGCATCTCCAGGACCATTGTCGTGAAGCACATGCTCAGGACGCCGAACGAAAAGACGATCCGTCCGAGGGTCAGCCCGATGAGCGGCTCGAGGGCGTGGGCGGCGTCTACGGCTCCGCGGACCTGGATTCCCCGGGCATAAAGCGTATTGGCGCAGGCGATGGTGACGAAGCTCGTGGCCAGGACGAAGGGCAGGAACATGGAGACGCCGAGGTCGAAGTTCTTGAGCCTGAGGTGCTCTCTCCCCCAGCCGCGGGCCAGGAGCGTATAGGGAAACAGGAAGGTCATGTTGACGCCGAGGGCGGCGCCGAGCTGGCCGAGGACGAGGGTGACTCCTTCCTTTGTTCCCGGGATGTGAAACCCGAACAGGCCGCCGAGCAAGGCCTTGAAGTCTACCCCCGTCTTGACGACGACCAGGAAAAAGGCGCCGACCATGAAGAAAAGCATGTATTTCAGGAGGCGCTCGAAGGTCCGCAGGGCCCGGCGGCTGCCCCGGCCGTAGCTCCAGCAGACGGCGGTCGAAGCAACGAGCAGAACGAGGACGATGGGAAGCCGGGGGACGGAGAGGCCGGCGACCGCGAGGATATCTTCGAGGACCGCCGTGCCTAGTGAGTACTGGGGGAACTGCCAGACGACGGAGGAGACGAACACCGTCAAGCCCCAGAATAGGGCCAGGGCGGGATGCAGCCGTTTCCGGAAGACGTCATAGGGCCGGGCATGGGTGAGCAGAGTCTGCCGGCCTATGGCGGCGAAGACAACAACTCCGAGGAACATGGCCAGAGGGTTGACCCAGAGCAGTTTATAGCCGAAAGCGGCCCCCGCGAGAATAGTCGATCCGGCCGACCCGGCGCCGAGCGTGATGGCGCTCTGGAGCCAGCCGGGGCCGGTCAGCCTCCAGTATCCCCGCCAGCGGCCGATCAGGCTGGGCCGGCCGTCCACCTCCTGGATGTAGA
>DQHV01000040.1 GCA_003524335.1 Candidatus Aminicenantota bacterium
CACATCCGCGTCCGGGTCCATACCGACCTTGATCTTGAAGGTCTTGAACCCGGCGGCGAGACGCGTCTGGACGCTCTTGACCATGTTCTCGGGTGTGTCGATCCCCGTCGTGACGTCGGTTTCGAAGGTGGTCTTGTCTCCGCCCAGCAGGCGGAAAACGGGCAGGCCCGCCGCTTTCCCGAGGATGTCATACAGGGCCATGTCGAAGGCGGCGATAAGGGCGGGGTTGCTGTGGAGAAAACCGCCGACGAGTTTATGGGCGCTCTCGATGGCCAGAGGGTCTTTGCCCTTGAGCATCTCCCGGATCGCCCGGGCGGCCACGACATTTGTCTCCTGGGTGTCGCCGGTGACCGGCTGGAAGGGGCTGGATTCTCCGATTCCGGTGATCCCGGCGTCGGTAACGACCCTGATCAGCACACCACTCGATGTGGTGATCGTCCCCAGCGTGATGGTGAAAGGCTCCTTCAAGGGGATGTCGAAGTAATAGATCTCGACGTCTTGAATCTTCAGCCTTTTAGCGTCGGACCTGGCTGTCTCCATTCTTGAGGAGGCCAAACCCCTTCCTGCCGGGAGATGGGCGCTCAGCGCCCCGGCNNAGGCAGCGCGTCTCGATCCGCGGGTCGATCGTCCGGGCGAACCCGCTGTATTCGACGATTCCGATCGATTGACAGGGAAAGGCGGTCAGGCCCTGGCGTTCCCGGGCCTCCTGGACCCGGCAGTTCCGCATCCGGAAGACCAAGCGGTCCGCCGTGACCTCGCTCATTTCCTGGACGTTGATATGGGCATAGAGCCGTAGCTTGAGAGCTTGGACGAGGGCCGGGATGCCGCCGCCTTCGGCGAGGCCCAGCCGCTTCATGATCCGTTTGGCCTCGAGCACGGTGAATTTCTCCCAGGCCTTCCGGTCGAGCTCCATGGCAGCCTCGAGCCCGAACCTGTCCTCGACGGACCGGAACCAGAGGCCGTCGTGGGCCAGCCAGTTGACGGCCGCGTCCCGCAGCAGTTCGACGAGCTCATCCCTGGAAAAAGCGGTGATCTCTCTGATTTCTGTCATGGATTTTTCCCGGCTCGGCCGGCTTCCTGCCCCGGACTCTTCCTCTTCTCCGGGGACGGCTGCGGCGGCGTGTAGTATATGGTACCGCCATGTTGTTGCGCGCTGATTCTTTGCCAGCGCAACAGCGTCTCGAGGTGCGGCCGGACCTCCATTTCTTTCTTGCCTAGAGAGGAGATGATGTCCTCGAGGGTGACGGGACGCCTTTCGGCCATGGCGAGAATCGCCTTCCTGATGTCCGGGGAGGCCGGAGACCCCGGACGTCTTCGAAAATCGACCACCACTTCCGTTCGGCCGCCCAATTCTTTCTTGATTGTATTGAGCGCTCCCCGGGAGAGCGGCTGGGCCCATTTTTCCGCGGGAGGCCGGACCACCGTGTTGAGTTGAACCTTGTCCGGCCGGATCCGGGCGACGGCCTTTTTCAAGGCCTTGATGTCGGCCGGCGAATCATTGAGCCCTTTGACCAGCATGACTTCGAGCCAGATGCGGCCTTTGAATTCCCGGCGGAAAACGCTCAGAGCGCTGATGACATCCTCGACCCGAACGGAGGGGAGGGGCCGGTTGACGCGACGGAAAGAGGCGGCCGTAGCGGCGTCGAGGGAGGGGACGACGATATCCGCCGCCATCAGGGCCCGCCGGACCGGTGGGCGGGTGAGTAGGGAGCTATTGGTCAGGACGACAACAGGGATATCGGTCATCTTCTTGATCTTCCGGATGAGACTTCCGATCTCAGTGTGAAGCGTCGGCTCGCCCGAACCGGAGAAGGTGATGTGGTTGATCCGCGGGTTTTTATCGATGGCCCCCTTAATTTGCCGTAGGATATCCCGGGAGGAAAAATAACGTCCCCGGCGGCCGGACTTGCGGCCCGTCCGTCCGAGCTGGCAGTAGACGCAGTCGAAGGAGCAGGTCTTGTAGGGTAGGATGTCCACTCCCAGCGAGAAGCCGAGCCTCCGCGAAGGGACCGGGCCGTAGATATGACAGGCCGCTTCCTGGTCTTTCAACATTTATCCTTATATAGAGAGATGAATTTCCGGAGCGACCGGTCGTAGGTCCTCTCTACCGCAGGGGGGAATAAGCAGGCGGGAAGCTCCTGGTGGCTCCAGTGGTAGGCCAGGCATTCGGAGCAGATGCCCTTGCGGCTGCATGGTTCGTAGGAGCAGTTGCAGCGGGCGAGGTTCTTATCCTGGCGGCACCTGTCCATGAGCTCTCCTCCTGGGCGATCTGTTGAGAATCAAGGATAGACGAGCCCCCTGCAAAAAACAAGGGGGGCTTGGGTTTGTCTTCAGGTTGGGGATGGTATATACTGCTTGGGAAATCGTGAAGGCGCGCATGAAAAACGATCGACGGAAAACCTACGGAGAGAAGGAAGCCAGAGCCGGGCTGAAGGTCCGCCTGCCNNACCTGCCGCGCCTCGAGACATTTCCCAACCAGTTCCCTGACTATGAAATCAAGATCGAAATGCCGGAGTTCACTTCCGTCTGCCCCAAGACGGGCCTCCCCGATTTCGGCCTGATCACCATCCGCTATGTCCCCAGGGATTCCTGCCTGGAGCTCAAGTCCCTGAAGGACTATATCCTGGCCTACCGGAACCTGGGCATATTCTACGAGAACGTCGTCAACCGTATCCTGGAGGATGTCGTCAGGGCCTGCCGTCCGGTCCGGGCCGTGGTCACGGGGGAGTTCAACCCAAGAGGAGGAATCAAGTCCGTTGTCGAAGCCCGCTACCCCCGTTCCGGTAAACACTCGGAATAACGAAAACTCCTCCCGTCTGGGCGCCACAGACCTGTTTATGCTGCTGGCGGTCCTGATCTGGGCGTTCAATTTCTCGGTTGTCAAGATCGCCCTGAAGGAGTTTACGCCCGGGAGCTTCAACGGCCCGAGGCTGACCATCGCCTCGCTCCTGCTGCTTCTTTTCCTCCGGCTGAAGGAGGGAAGCGTCGCCCCGCCGCGCGGCGACCTCCTGAGACTCATCGCCCTCGGGGTCGTCGGGAACACCTTCTACCAATACCTTTTCATCAACGGACTTCACCGGACTTCGGCCTCGGCGACGTCCCTGATCCTGACCATGACCCCCATCTTGATCGCCCTGTTCAGCGCCGTGTTCATCCGGGAAAGAATCCACTGGATCGGCTGGCTCGGCATCCTGACTTCTTTTTTTGGGCTCTATTTTGTCGTTTTCGGGAATTCGGCAGGGGTTTCGCTCGGCGAGGAAGGCCTGAAGGGGAACTTGATGATCCTCCTCGGGAACCTATTTTGGGCGATCTACACGGTGTTCTCCAAGCCGATGTTGGAGAGGATGTCGCCGCTACGCCTGGCCACCCTGACCCTCTTCTTCGGCACGCTTTTCTATCTTCCGCTCACCGCCCGAGAGATCGCTGGGATGCCCTGGGGTTCGTTGTCAGCGCGGAGCTGGGCCGCCCTTGTCTTTTCGGCCGTCTTCGCCATCGCCCTGAGCTATGTCATCTGGTACTCTTCGGTCAAACGGGTGGGCAACACCAAGACGGGAATCTTCGGCAACATCACGCCGGTTTTCAGCGTCTTTTTCGCCCATCTCTTTCTTGACGAGAAGGTCGGCCTCACTAAAGTCGTCGGAACGCTGATCATCATCCTGGGATTCTATCTCACCCGCTTCGGCCACAGATGGTTTAAGAAGTAGGGCCCTCAGCGGAGGCCGATGATCTTGTGGAGTTGGACGGAGATACGGATGTTGTCCAGGTGGGCGGCCGCGGCCTCTTTGAGCAGCCGGAGCGCCCGTTTTTGGCTCCAGCGCCGGTTGGACTCGGGCTGGAGGAGAACGGGAGTTCGGCCCGGGAATGCGGTCCGGATCCTGCGGATAACGGCCAGGTCCAATTCTCTGTTCACGACAAGCTTCACTTCCTTGGCCAGACGCTGGAACTCCGGCCGGACGAGGTATCCTTTCGGCTTCGGCGAAACGGTGAGCCAGTCGGCCGCGGTCGCAAAGTAACGGGTTCCGTTGGTTTCCATCTGCACCCGGCAATTGTCTCTCTTGAGAAGCCTGACCAGCAGGCGCACATCTTGCATGAACGGCTCGCCGCCCGTCAGGCAGACCCAGCGGACGGGAAAACGCCGCCTGATCCTCTGGACGTTTTCGATTATCCTGTCAACGGCATAGTCCTCACCGCCTTCCCAGGCGTACTTCGTATCACAGAAGGAGCACCGCCGGTCGCAGCCGGCGAGGCGGACAAAGACCGTCGGCTCGCCCTGGCGCATCCCTTCGCCCTGGATGGAGGGGAATATCTCAATGATCTTCAGAGTAGGTGGCGCAGGCATCTTCGGATTCCCAGACGGTCACTTCGATGACGGGGAAGTGTTTTTTCAGCTGGCCGAAGAACTCGCGGGCGAGATTTTCGGCCGAGGGGTTGAACGGATAGACGTCGTTCAAAAGCGTGTGGTCGGGCAGGACCTCGGCCAGCTTGGCCTTGAGCCGCGTGAAGTCGATCCCGATCCCGGCCCGGTCGAGCTCGGACACTTCGACTACGGCCTCAACCTGAAAGGTATGGCCGTGGACTTTCTCGCACTTCCCCTGGTATTCCTTGAGGAAATGGGCCGCCTGGAATTTGTCCTTGACCCGGAGTTGCCAGCTCATATTTTCCCTTCCTTTCTCAGTCTGATAAGGAGGTGGTCTTTTATCCCGGCCTCTTCCCAGGCCCGCTTCCGGAGCAGGCATGAGGAACATCGGCGGCAGGGGACCTCTCTCCCGCCATAGCAGGAGATGGAGAACGAATAATCCGCACCCAGGGAGAGCCCCAGGCGGATGATCTCCGACTTCTTCATCCGGATAAAAGGGGCGGCGATTCGAATGCGGCCTCCATTTGAAGCGGTGTCCGTCCCGAGATCGATCGCTCTCTGCATGGCCCGGACGAAAGAAGCGCGGGTATCCGGATAATTGGGGGAGTCTATGGTGTTGAAACCGCAGACGATGTCGTCGATTCCCTTGGCCTCGGCCCAGGCGGCGGCCAGCGCCAGGAAAATCCCGTTTCGAAACGGGACATAAGTCGCCGGCACGCCTGGTCCGATGTCCTGGTGGCGCGGGAACCGGGGGAGTGAGACAGACCGGTCAGTCAGAGCCGAGCCACCGACCTGACGGAGGTCAACTTTCAGCACCTGGTGCGGCAGGCGGAGACGTCGGGCCAGGCGGCGGGCCAGGGCCAGTTCGACCCCGTGGCGCTGGCCGTAATCAAAACTCAGCGCCGAAAGCCCATCGTACCGGCTCCGCGCCCAATACAGGGCGGTCGTGGAGTCGATCCCGCCGGAGAAGAGGACGAGGGCTTTTCGGCTCTGATGCATTACGAGCCTGATGATAGAGGAGAAACCGGCTTTTTTCAAGGCAGCCCGGTGATTTGACATCGGGGCCGAAAATATCTAAACTTTTGCCAAGCTTCAAGAGAGATTCGATCATCAAAGAACACCCCATGCGCTGGA
>DQHV01000405.1:0-17898 GCA_003524335.1 Candidatus Aminicenantota bacterium
AAGGCGACCTCAACAGGGGTTCTGAGATCATTAGGCTCGTTGGTAAAATCAAAATTGAAATCTTGGATGCATCGTAAACCATGAATATAGTAGACTGCAAAACACTCCATAATCTATTGTTAAGGGATGAGCCCCCTCACCTGTCATTGCGAGGGACACTTCGCATAAGCTCTGCACATGCTCCATCCCGAAGCAATCCTACAAGAAGTGTCATTCCGAACCCTGTCCTNNATCTGTGGTATCCCCGATCAGGTCGGGGATCAAGAGGGAGGGAGGTCAGGGAACCACTTGGCTCTCAATGACAATTACGAGAGTTTATTCGATTAATGTTAAAAAATTAGGGAAATACCTATTAAAAACGTTACTAGTCATCTTTTTACTGATCCAAACGTATTCCTGTGCAAATAAATCTATAGAAAACCAGGTAAAAGTAGACACAAGTAAAAAAGCTGAACCCCAGTCAGAAAAGTACGAGGCTTATTACCATTTCACACTCTCAAGACTAAACTTTCTTCGCGGTAACTTTGAAGAGGCAATTCGAGAGATTGAAACAGCCGAGAAATATGACCCAAATTCAGCCTACATAAAATATAATATTGCCGTTATATATATGAGCGTGAACCGATTTACAGAGGCCTTGGATAAGCTGGAGGAGTCTGTTCGAGTAAATCCAGGCTTCGCTCCTAGCCACACACTCCTTGGGAAAATTTATGCATCTTCAGAGGACCCAGAGAAGAAAAAAAGAGGTGTCAAAGAGTTAAAAATGGCTATAGAACTCGACCCGAATGATTCTGAGGCGCATCTATTTCTTGGCATTATTGAAACCGAGTCAAAGGAATACGATAAAGCCGAAATAAGTTTTAAGAGGGTTATCGAGCTTATTCCAGACGATGAGCGCGGATATTACTTTCTTGGAAGGCTAAACCTTGAAAAGGGAAATCTTGTCGAATCTGAAAATTATTATAAAAAGGCCTTGAGGCTAAACCCTGTTTACCCATCAGCCCTTTTGGATATTGCGATAATCTATGAGAAGCAAGGAAAGCTAGATGAATCGGAAAACATTTATAAAGAACTTGTAACCCTTTTCCCTTCCAGTTTTGATGCTTATGTACGCTATGGGAACTTCCTCTTCAGAATTAATCGCCTGTCGGAAGCCGCAATCCAGTTTAAAAAAGCTCAACAACTTGACTATCAAAACCCAGACTTAAAGCTTAGACTCGGTCTTCTTTATCTTGAGAAGGAAGAATACGAAAAGGCTATTGAAGAATTTCAACTCATTCTATTTGGAAGTCCAGAAGATGAAAGGGCTAAATACTACCTTGCACTGTGCTACACCCAGATTGGAAGGTATGACGATTCGCTTAAAATCCTTGATCAGATTCCTAAGAATTCCGCTTTGTATAACGACGCTCTTATTCAAAGAGCATATCTTTTTGAAAAGATGGGAAGGACTGACGAATCTCTCAAAATGATAAAGGAAGCCCTAAAACACGATCCTGATAACGAACAGATTGTAAACTATCTCGGGGCTTTATATAGAAAGTTAAATAGGAATGAAGAGGGTATAAAGCTCTATGAAGATTTTGTAGTTACTCATCCTAAGAGTGAATTGATATACTATTCGCTCGGGGTTTCATACTACTTTATTAAGAACGAAGATAAATCCGTTCTTTCTATGAAAAAGGTGCTAGAAATTAATCCTGACCATGCGGATGCACTAAATTTTATAGGTTACTCATATGCAGAAAGTGGAAAAAATTTAGAGGAGGCAGAAAGGCTCGTAAAAAGGGCAATTGAAATTTCACCAAATAAAGGTTACATGATAGACAGCCTTGGATGGATTTATTACAAAAAGGGAAACCTAGATAAAGCCATTGAGCTCCTTGAAAAAGCCGCCGAGCTAACAGGAGATGATCCGAATATTATGGAACACCTCGGCGATGTATATAATGATAAAGGGGACAGGTTAAAAGCACTCGAATATTATGAAAGAGGTTTAGAGCTAATAAATAAAAATCAAGATTTAGATGAAGAAGAGAAAGAACTAAAAACAAGGCTGGAAACAAAGATAAACGTTCTCAGGCAGAAAATCGGATCTAACAGCAGGCAGGGAGAAATTTAAGTTGAGAAGGTTCATACTCATAGCAGTCCTCCTTTTATTCTCCTGCGCAAAAAAAACCGTTGAAATAGATTTAGGTCGTATTAACCTTCCTGAAGTTTTAACAAAGGTAAAAAAAGCTAATGAAGGTGCAAGATCCATAAAAGGTATTGCGTCTATAACTATAAAAACCCCGTATAGATCAGTTTCCTTTAAACAGGTCACCATTGTAGAAGAATCGAATCTTCTACATCTCGAAGCAATTGCTCCTTTTGGAAGATCAGCAGGTATGATTATCTCTGATGGCAAGAAAACCTACGTTATTCTCCCTGAGGAAAAGAGGGTATATGATAATTTTAAGGAATTCGATTTTTCTTACATTTATCCAGATCTTCCCGTAAAAATCACAATAAATAATCTGGTCAATCTTCTTTTAGGGCGTCTTCCCGAGGGGCAGATGAATGAAGACTCAGAGGTTCAATTAAGTGTAAAATCAAACCACATCATTCTAACCTTTCTCAACAGCGGCAAAGAAGATAGTGTTCTCTGGGTAAACCCTATAAATTATAGAATTGAAAAGGCAAAGATAAATCTTCAAGGCGGTGTGCAAGCTAACTGCGAATTCAAGGATTTTAAAGATATTGGTTCTGGGGCTTCTTTCCCCAAAAAAATAGAACTCAAACTTGATAAATTTTCCATTTCAGTAAAGTACGATGACGAAGTCGAAATAAACGGTGATTTAGATAAAAATTTGTTTAAACCAAATCAACCCTTAGCTAGAATTGAAAAACAATTCCAAAATCTTTATAATTGATTATTAAAGATTAACGCTTCTTGAAGATCCTAAGTTTTAGGACAAGTTAATAATCCAAATGAAGTTTGAGGGAGACTCTCCAAATTGGGGAGCATAGAAACACTGAGTAAGGTATTCATGATAAAAAATAAGCTTGGGCTTCANNGGCTATGAGGTGAACGGTAAAAGCATACTAGGGATTCTATCTCTTGCTGCAATAAAGGGGAGCGAATTGAAGATAGTAACCACCGGTGAGGATGCCGAAGAGGCACTTGGTGAGATCGAGAAGCTTATAGAAAGCGGATTTGGGGAGGAGGAATAAGAGATGAGATCCGAGACAAAGGGAATCGCCATTTCTCCCGGTGTTGCCTTAGGAAAGGTCGTCTTACTTAACCGTTCAAAGATGATCGTGGAAAAAAAGAGGGTGGAACAAGATCTCCTTGAGTCCGAAAAAAAGAGATTCTCGGTTGCCGTCGAGAAATCTAAAGAACAACTACTCACAATAAAAGAAAGATTTGATCCAAAAGAGACTGGAGACCATCTTCAAATACTAAATTTTCACCTGATGATGCTTGAAGACGAACTCTTTTGCGAAGATATTATCAGAACCATTGAAAGGGAAAAGGTTAATGCTGAGTGGGCAATAACCTCAGTCCTCTCTAAGAAAAGCGAGGCCCTTCGTTCTGTAGAAGATGTTTACATGAGAGAGAGACTTACTGACATGTATTACCTTGGAGAAAGGATTCTCCGTAATCTTCATGGGATACATGATGATATACCAGACCTTGATGAGGACTCTATTTTGGTTGCACATGATATATCACCTGTTGATGTAGTTGGGTTTGCAAAACACCATGCCATAGGGCTTGCAATAGATACAGGTGGCTCAGCATCACACAGTGCTATAGTGGCAAGATCCCTTGGAGTCCCCACAGTTATGGGACTTGAAGACATTACACTAAGGGTTTCCCCAGGTGACTTGATATTTATTGATGGTTTTAAAGGAATTGTCATAGTAAATCCTTTGGAGAAAGAGCTCAAGGAATTTAAGAGGAAAAAGAAACAATATCAAGCCCTAGAAAAGAAACTAAGAAGCTATGCTACCCTTCCAGGAAGAACACTAGATGGTAAGGAAATTAAAGTATATGCTAACATAGAGATGGCAGACGAAGTTGACCTCGCTATAAGTTATGGAGCAGAAGGAATAGGAATGTATAGGACTGAATTTCTCCTAACAAGCTTAGCTTATTTCCCGTCAGAGGAGGAACAGTTTGAAGATTACAAGAAGGTCATCTCTGCACTTCATTCACGCCTTGTAACAATAAGAACACTTGACATTGGCGGGGATAAATTCCCTATCGGAATGGAGCCTCCGAAAGAACTTAATCCTGCTCTTGGGCTTCGTGGAATTAGGTTTTCCCTATGGGATGAAAAAATCTTTCATAATCAGATTAGGGCGATTTTAAAGGCAAGTAAATTCGGAAAAGTTAGAATTTTAATTCCCATGGTGTCAAACATTGAGGAAATTAGACAAGTAAAAAGAATAATCACACGTGTATCCGAGGAGATTGATTCGAGATCTTTCTGGGAAATCGGAGTCATGGTTGAGACCCCTTCTGCAGCGTTAATGGCATCCGAGATAGCTGATGAGGTAGACTTTTTAAGTATCGGAACCAATGATTTAATTCAATACACATTGGCAGTAGATAGAATAAACGAACACGTTTCTTACCTTTTTAATCCGTTTCACCCTGCGGTACTGAGGTTAATAAAGAGAACAGTAGAGATGGCTGATGAAAAAGGAGTGCCGGTAGCAGTATGTGGCGAGATGGCAGGAGAGCTTCCCTGTGTACCAATACTCATCGGAATGGGTATAGATGAACTAAGCATGAACGTCCATGCAATTCCCAAGGTAAAAAAACTTTTAAATACTATTACAGAAAAAGGATCGATAGAGATTGCAGAGAATGCCATAAAATTAAAGACCGCGACGGAAACAAAAGAATATGTTGTACGAGAAATCATGGAGAGATGGGGCAATGCTCTTCCAGAAGAATGCGTGCAAGAAATAATGTTAGATTAGTAAACGATGATTTGTACGGCAGAACCCACTTTTCAGAAGAGTTCATAATAATCTAAGTCAAACAGTTAAAATAATAATGCAGTTTTGGCCTTACAAACTTGCGCCCTCATAGCTCAGCCCGGATAGAGCGTCGGACTTCGAATCCGCAGGTCGCCCGTTCGAATCGGGCCAGGCGCGCTTCCTTCCCTTGCTTTTCAATCCTCACCTAATATCTTGTTAACCAACTGCTTATGTGCTATCTCAATAAATGTATAGGACACGGCATTAAAGGGGAATGAAGCTTTCTTAAAAACCTTATAAAGGACTTTGATTCAGATGAGTAGCCTTATCCCAAGGTATAAGCGGGGTGGGTTCATATTGCTTATGGCGGCCATTCTCATTACCGCCGCAACGCTCTTCGCGCAAGATAAAGGGGAGCTAGTCCAAAAATCCTTGCCCATTCTCAATGCTAAAGTCCGATCTATCGATCAAGACAACTATCCAGCCTTCCTCAATTACGCGGTTAGAGTGCTCAAACCCGATTGGATCAAGACAGACGACGATTTAAGTTCGCTGCTTAAAGAAAGAGAATCCCTTATTAAGATGATTAACGGATCTGAGCCGCTGTGCGATTTTCTTGGCAATGTTGCAGGAATCGGGCCATCCGATGAATGGGAGAAATATGATCATGAATTCGGTAAAATTGGTATAAGAACCGTATTTGCTGAAGGGATGTTAGCGGGATTTGCCGAAGGCCCTATCCTGGAAGAAACCGTCCGTCGAGTTGCGTCTGAGCCTTACCGCCTCTACATCAAGCTCGTAGAGGCCTACGCGAAATCGTACGGAAGTGAATACACATATATGGACCTTGAGCCGGAAATGGAAGCCATTGAGATTGCGGAAGAACTGATCGCCAGGTTTCCAGAATCAAAATATTCGGATGCAGCCAAGCAGATCCTCTATAAAGCGCTATTCCCCCTAACAGACTGGCATGTCCTACTGCCTGATGATCTGACATTAGTTGAGAGGAGCAATTATCATCCCTTCTGTATTGTTGGCAACCTAGATAAAAATACGTACCCGTGCTGGACGGATATCGGGGAGCCGAAGAAATTCCTAGAGTACTATCCAAGTTCCAGGTTCCACAATATTGTTGCGAGGATTGTCGAAGAACCTTCAGAGATCAGGGGAAGTAAGAGCGTTCACCTTGTGATTGTCGATGAATCCCCAGACGAGGAAACAGCGCGGAACGCGATCTTGAACTACCTCCTAAATGGTATTGATATACCCCATCTAATAAAGCTCGAGTCTTATGTTGTGGTCTATCGGTTCTTCTCAGATCCCGAGAAAGCCAGGAGGGCCCTTGAAAGGATAAAGAAGACCAAGCCAGGTGCGTCAATTCGTGAAGTGTATCCCCAGAATTACTAATGAACGGAGAGATTAAGAAGGGCGGGTGATGACTGGAGATTGGCGTGGCCAGATTCAGTAAAGCACTTCCTGCTTTGAAGGCGATATTTATCACTCTTGCGGCATTGATAGGCTTCTTGGTCGGCCTCGGGACTCTCGGGATTGTAGTGACTCCCATCATTGCTATTTTTGTTGTTCTGATCACGATGAAAAAGGGAGGGGAAAGGAGAGCCATCGCCAAATCCCGTAAGATTATCGTAGTCGCCACAGTATTCATGCTCCTCTTGGCTGGCCTCTTCCCACCATATAAGGAAGCCGAAGTAGATGAAAAGGGCGAATTGACGGGATGGCATATCAAATGGGCATTCAACAAGGATTTTCAGGATATGATAGATCCGCAATATTATGTTAATCCTGATGGATGGAAATCACTTGTAATATCAGAATACGCTACGGCGCGCCAAATTCAGCTTATTGAAATCTTCGGAATCCTTGTCTTGGCTGGCGCGGCCTTGGTGATTACAAGAAAACGATAAGATCACTGAAAAATGCCTCCTATGTACAGCACAATTACAGCACAATTCAGTCAGGCACCGACTGTAACCTCTTTGTTAAAAGCGGATTAGCGCCCCGAATCAGGGCCCTTCGAATCCGCAAGTCGGGACCTTGAATCTCCCGCGGACGCTGGCTTCGTTCTGGAACCTGTTCTTCGGTCCCTATCTAGCTCATCGGTACCTTGGGTCGACCACCCCAGAGGTCCACTGCGGCTGTATTGATCGGACCGCCGACGTCGTGATATCGGATCTCGACGCTCTTGACCATCTTTCCATTGTCCGGCAGTGAGAAAGTGTATGTTTTCCTTATCGCGATCGCCGGATATTCCGTTGGCGACCAGGTTGCTCCATCCTCGTATTCCACGAGGACCCAGTCGAGCGCGAAAATGCCATTGATCCTGAGCTCGAGCTTAGAAAAAACCCTCGCATTCTTGCGGATACGAAAGACGTGCGTAAAGAAATCGTTGTTAATCTGGGCTGTCGTCCCCAGTTTAGTCCACTGCAACTTTCCCGGTTTTTGGGGCTCCTGAGCCGACAGAACGAACGGCAGAATGACGCCTAGAAAGATAACCGTAGACTTAGCGATCTTCATCTTCCGCCCTCCCTATTTAGAATAATAGCATAAATCAAGGTCCCCTCCTGCTCTTTGATATCTCATTGTTGATCGCACCCTCGAGAGGGGATATTTCTTTTTAAGGCTGGCCTTGCAATAATCGATCTGTTCTTGAGCGCGGATCGAATAGGATCCATCGAGTTTCGCGGCCATCGTGAAGTCCTCTATCGCTCCCAGAAAGTTCTTCCCATGTATATAGGCGATCCCCCGGTTGAAGTAGATGGCAGCTACAGATGGGTCCAGCTCGATCGCCTTCGAAAAATCGGTTGCCGCTCCCACGAAATCCTCGAGCTTTACGCGCGAAAGCCCACGATTGTTGAAGGCAAGGGCAGAACTCGGATCCAATTCGATGGCCTTTGAGAAATCCAAGATCGCTCCATCATGATCGCCCATCTGATGTCGGGCCGCACCCCTATTGATAAAAGCAAGGCTATTGTTTGGATAGGTGTTGATCTCCGTTGTCCATTTCTGGACATCTGCTTCAAGGCTCGATGACGCTTGGGCCTTGATCTTTAGGACATCGATCGTAGGGACGGGAGTATTGGAACGAGCGACATAGAACGTCTTTGTGCCCGCTGCTTCAAGCATGGCCAGGTCATTGGCGATATACAGATCCCTGGAATCCATCCAGTAGGTGGCTCCCGGGTTGCCGGTGCCATCCAGCTCAACTATTTCTAAGCGGGGGATATGGCTTAGGAGATAGAGCCTATCGCCCGAAGCTTCGATGTCGATGATCAAGGGCTTGAAAGTGACGCGTTGACTGAGATCGGTAATGCCTTCCCCGACGGCTTTTAGATTGTATCTTTCCTTCGCCTCCATGATGGGGCTTTCGATACGGTATTCAGCTATGAGGGCCCCTTCGGTCGAATATTTTCTGACAATTGGGAAGTATCGGAAGGCGATATAGATGTTGCCGTGGTCGTCCAATGCGAGCGATCTAGAATTCAGCATCGGCAGGCTATGGAGGAATGACAACGGGCGTCCGAACACAGCCGTTGTTCCGTCTGTTGAGACAACACAGATCAGGGGCGAATCGGCATTCACGACAGGGGGCGTTAGATATATCCGGCCGTCCTCGTCAACGGCGAAGCCTTCCGCCTCTGGGATCTTTCTGTTCCGGAGCTGTTTCCCTTCGAGGTCCATGAAATCGAGTCGTTTCCGAAGCGCCTCATGAACGATGAGATGCTCATTAACGATAGAGAGCCCGGCGGGGCCTTTCAGATCGCTCCTCTTGTTTTTGTTAAGTCCCATTTGCCCCTTGAATTCCCCACTCGGGCTGAATTGGAGGAGCGCATTATTCGCCAATGATGCGGCGAAGACATTGCCCTCGCGATCGACAGCTAGCTTGAGAGGGGACACAAAGAGGTCAGACCGAATCGTGAATTCGGGTTCCAGCTCGATCGCATTCTCGGGCAGGGGGGCATACCCGGTTTCCGTCAGGAAGATCTCATTGTAGACTTTGACTTTAGTCGTTACCTTTTGGGGAAACACAGTAGGTTGGCCGGAGAGGAGGAAAACCGCTAGTAAGAGGCAATATTCCCAAAGCGTGCGAAGCCTTCGCTTCATCGTGGCTCCGACTAACATGCCCAGCCCGCCCTTTCGATATTATACGCCTAAAAAGAAATATCCGGAGATCCCGACTCGGCTCAGACCTTCTTGGGCACGACGTAGGGCTTGCGGTAGTCGCGCGTGAGCATCCGGTCGGCCTGCCTGTCGTCGACGATCCTTTCCTGGCCCGGATCGAGAACGAGGCTGCGGTCGAGGCGGTACGAGATGTTGGCCAAAAGCGGCAGGGCCGAGGACAGGTAGCCGACCTCGATCGGACAGGTCAGCATCTCGGGCTTTCCTGCGCGGAGAGCGTTGATGAAGTTGGCGAAGTGCCCGCCCTCCGCCGCCATCATCATCGGGTCGCCGAAATCCTCTTCGCCGGCCGTCTTCGAGCCCGGCCCCTCCTCGTTCTTGCGGCCGAAATACGACTGCCACTCCTCGCCGTCGAGGCGCAGCCAGCCCTTGGTCCCGTAGAACAGGTTGCCGATCCCGATACCATCCTCCCCGTTGGTGTAAAGACCCCGGACCTCGAACTCGATCATCCGGCCGTCGGCGTAGACGGCCTCGGCGGCTTGGGTGTTGGGCGTCTCCTGGGCGCATTTCTCGCCGTAATAACCGCCCTTGGAGCCGATCTTCCGGGGGTGTTCGCCCTGGCCGAGCCCCCAGCGGGCGATGTCCCATTGATGGGGCCCCTGGTTGCCGCAGTCGCCGTCGCCGTAATCCCAATGCCAGTGCCAGTTGTAGTGGAAACGGTTGTAGTTGAATGGCCGCTTCGGCGCCGGGCCGAGCCAGGCGTCGTAATCGACGTTGTCCATGTAGGCGCGGTCGTAGTTCACGCCGGGGTTGTTCCAGACGAAATACTTGAAGCGCTCGCCGGAGCCGAGGCCGTCGGGAACGAGCCCGAGGGGATCGCGCGCCTTGAAGCACAGCCCGCGGGCCGCGTAGACCTCCCCGATGCCGCCGCCGCGCATGAAGGCCATGGCCTGGCGGACGCCGCGGATGGAGCGGTTCTGGAAACCGACGGCGACCATGCGGTCGTGCCGCCGGGCGGCCTCGACCATGCGTCGGCCTTCGAAGAGGGTGTGGCAGCACGGCTTCTCGACGTAGACATGCTTGCCGGCCTGGCAGGCCCAGATCGTGCCCAGCGCGTGCCAATGATTGGGCGTGGCGATGGCCACGGCGTCGATGTCCTTGTTCGCCAAGAGGTCCTGTTGGTACTGATAGACGGCCGGCTTTTCGCCGAACCGCTTCTCCACGTCCGCCGCCCGCTCGGCGAGGACGTTCTTGTCGATATCGCACAACGCGGCGATCCGGACGCCCGGCAGCCCGCCGAAGTACCCATAGAGGTCCCGGCCGCGACCGCGGACGCCGATGAAGGCCATGTTGATGCGGTCGTTGGCGCCGGCGGCCTGACCGGCGGATGCGGCCGTCGGCCGAGACGCCGCCCGGACGGTCTTGGGCGAGGGAAGCGCCCCGGCCACGAGAGCGCCGGCGGCCAGCCGGCCGCCGCTTTCGATGAAGCCGCGACGCGAGATCTTCCTTGTGTCAGCCATGTTCGTCTCCTTCATCGCTTCCCGGCCGCGGCCGCGGCCCGGGCGATCTGGTCTTTCAACGTCTTGACGGCGGCGGGGAGCTCCTTGCCGACGTCCGCCCACCGGCCTTCGAACGAGATGCCGCCTTGATAGCCGATCCGCCGGAGGGCCTCGAGATAGGGCGTGAAGTCCTCGCCATGGACGCCGGGCGGCGTGCGGCCGTCCTCTTCGGCGATATGACAGTGCGCGAGGAGCCCCCCCGCCGAGACGATGGACTCCGGCCCTTCGTCCTCGCAAAGCATGTGATAGATGTCGGCCAGGAGCCGGATGCCGGGATCATCGACCTCCCGGACGATCCCGGCGCCCTCCGAGACGGAGTTGATGAAGTTGCATTCGCCGCGGTTGAGCGGTTCGATGGCGACGACGACGCCATGTTCCCGGGCGAGCGGCCCCATGCGCCGGAGAAGCGCGACGAACTGGCGGCGGGCCTCGCCGCGGTCGAAGCCGTCGGGGATATTGCGGGAGCCGGAGCTTCCGAAAACGATGGTCCTCACGCCGGCCTCGCGGGCGCGCCGGAAAGCGGTCCCGGCGAAGGCGATGATCTCGTCGTGACGGGCCTCGGGACCGACGGACTTGAGCGCTTCCGGCAAGAAGCTGTTGCAGGCCAGGACCGGCAGGGGGGAACCTTCGAGAAGCCCGAGCTTCTCCCGGAATTCCGCTTCGGGCCGGTCGGGGACGAGGAAGCTCCGCAGGCCTTCCTCGATATAGTCGCAGCCGGCGCCTTTGGCGGTCGCGGCGTTGCCGACGGAGGTGCAGATCCCGATCTTGGGGTCGAAGATCTTCGCGCCAGGGGCACGGCCGGCGCCCGCGAACAGGACCAAGGCCAGGATCAGCCGCCAAGCCCGCGACACGCACATGCTCATCCTTCGCCCTCGCTCAGAACTTACCAAAACCAGTGTCGAAAAGCCACTCCCCCTTGTAAAACCCGTCCGCCTGGATAGAATGGTCCCGAACGAGGAGGAGGGCCCGCATGACGATCAAGGCCAAGCTGACCACCTTCGACGCGACGATGATCGTCGTCAGCCTCATCATCGGCATCGGCATCTTCCGGACCCCGGCCATGGTCGCGGCGGCGGCCAAAACCCCGACGCTCTTCTACGCCGCGTGGGCCCTCGGCGGCCTGGTCAGCTTCATCGGCGCCCTGACCTTCGCCGAGATCGGCGGACGTTTCGCCAAGCCGGGCGGCTATTATAAGGTCGTGGCCGAGAATTACAGCTCCGGCCTNNCGCTTCGCCAAGCCGGGCGGGTACTACAAGGTCGTCGCCGAGAACTACAGCTCCGGCCTGGCCTTCATGCTCAACTGGACCAACGTCGTCATCCTCAACGGGGCCGGCGCGGCCGCCGTGGCCCTGATCGGGGCCGAGTACCTGACGCCGATCGTATTCCCCGGCGCGGCGCCCGCGACCGCGACGGTCCAGGTCACGGCCGTCATCCTCATCGTCGCCCTCCTCGTCATCAACTACATCGGCATCAAGACGGGCGCCTGGGCCCAGAACATACTGAGCATCCTCAAGGTCGGCATGATCGGCGTGCTCGCGGCCGCGGCCTTCCTGTCCAAGAAGGCCCCCGAAGGCCCGGCCGCGCTCCCGCTCGACAAGCCCTGGTTCTTCGCCCTCGGCGTCGCCTTCATCTACGTCTTCTACGCCTACGGCGGCTACCAGAACTCGATCAACTTCGGCGCCGACGTCCACGACGCCCGCCGCAACGTCCCCCGGGCCCTCTTCTTCGGCATCCTCATCGTCCTCGCCTGCTACCTGACCATCAACGCCGCCTACGTCAAGACGCTCGGCGTCCCCGGGATCGCCGCGGCCAAGCTCGTCGCCGCCGAAACGGCCCGGGTGACCCTGGGCGAGACCGGCAAGCTCGTCGTCTCGCTGGCCATCTTCCTCTCGGCCATGGGCTTCCTCAACGTCACCCTGATGCAGATCCCGCGGGTCTATTACTCCATGGCCGAGGACCGGACGCTTCCGGCCGCCTTCCAGAAGGTCAATCCGAAGACCCAGACCCAGGAGTTCGGGCTCCTCTTCCTCGGCGGGATCATCCTCGTCTCCATCTTCCTTCTGCGGACGTTCGAGAACATCGTCAACTACGTCATGTTCCTCGACACAGTGACCCTGGCGATCGTGTCGTCGACGGTCTTCTTCCTCCGGCGCAAGGCCCGCCTCTCCGGCGAAGCCTATACCGGCTACCGCGTGCCCCTCTATCCCGTCCTGCCAGCGGTCTTCGTCGTCTTCATGCTGGCCATCGCCCTGAACGTCCTCGTGACCCAGACGCGCGAGGCCCTCTACGGGGCGGTCTTCTTCGCCATCGGCTTCCCGGTCTTCCTGCTGATGCGGCGAGTCAGCCGCCGGTAATCTCGAGCCGGGACCGGAACAGACGGGGCCGGGAAATAGTCCGGGAAGCGATGGGGGGGGCGACGACACAACGGCGTGGGGGCCCCCCACCCGCGCGCAGCCGCTGATGCCTGTGAGATCTTTGGAGCGGCGAGGACGGATGGGGGTGACGCCGAGGGAGGAGGAGCCCCCCTCCTCGTGGTAGAATGGACGGAGAAGGGAGGGCCTCATGGACAAGACCCGGAAGATCAAGAGGATCCTCATCAGCCAGCCCACGCTCGAAGGCGCCGGCGTGCACCTGCGCCGCGGCTTCGGCTTCCGGGAGGTGCCGATGTTCGATCCTTTCCTGATGTTCGACGACTTCCGCCAGGACGATCCGGCCAAGTACCTGCCGGGGTTCCCCTGGCACCCCCACCGCGGCATCGAGACGATCACCTACATGCTCCGCGGCTCGGCCGAGCACGGCGACAGCATGGGGAACAGCGGCGTCATCGGCCCGGGCGACGTCCAGTGGATGACGGCCGGCAGGGGCGTCATCCACCAGGAGATGCCCAAAGGCGGGGCGGACGGCCGGATGGGCGGGTTCCAGCTCTGGGCCAACCTGCCCGCGTCCCAGAAGATGATGGACCCGCGCTACCGCGACGTGAAGCGCGCGGACATCCCCGAGGCCGCCCTGCCGGGGGGCGTCACGGCCCGGGTCATCTGCGGCGCGGTGGGAAAGACCCGGGGCCCGGTCCGGGACATCGTCATCGATCCCGAATACATCGACGTCGCCATGCCCCCGCGGGCGGAGTTCATCCACCCGACGACGCCCGGGCACACGGTCCTGGCCTACGTCTTCGAGGGAGAGGGCTGCTTCTCGGACGAGCCGGGCCTGTCGTCGATCGACGTCGAGCCGGCCAGCTACTTCGACCTCGAGCGGAGGCCGTTCCTTGGCGACACCTCCGTCATCCTCTTCGGCGACGGCGGCCGGATCAAGGTGACGACCATGGACTCCTCCGTCCGCTTCCTCCTCATGTCCGGCCGGCCCCTCGGCGAGCCCGTGGCCTGGCGCGGCCCCATCGTCATGAACACCCAGGAGGAGCTCCAGACGGCCTTTCGCGAGTATCGCGCCGGCACGTTCATCAAGCACCCAAAGGCGGGCTGACCAAGTCGCCTGAGAACGGGGACACGTACCCGATGTACATGTCCCCTTAAGAGGGACAGTCCCGTGCGGGGACAGTCCCCTTGGATCCCCCGTTATTGCAAACACGGGGCGAAATCGGTAATCTTGGGGGACCGAGGAGGCCCGCCATGTCGATGACCAGCCGCGAACGCCTGGCCGCCGCTCTCAGCCACCACCAGCCCGACCGCATCCCCGTCGATTTCAACGGCACGGCCGTCACGGGCATGCACGTGAAATGCGTCATCGGCCTCCGGGATCATTACGGCCTGGAGAAGCGCCTGGTCAAGGTCCACGAGCCGTACCAGATGCTGGGCTGGATCGACGACGACCTCCAGACCGCCCTGGGCATCGACGTCGAGGGCGTCTACGGGCCCAATACGATGTTCGGCTACCGCAACGAGAACTGGCAGCCGTGGCGGATGGACGACGGGACCGAGGTCCTCATGTCGGGGAACTTCAAGACGACCAAGGACGCGAACGGCGACACCCTCGTCTACCCCGGCGGCGACCGCTCGGCCCCGCCCTCCGGGCGCCTGCCCAAGAACGGCTTCTTCTTCGACACCATCATCCGCCAGGACCCTATCGACGACGACAAGCTCGATCCGGCGGACAACCTCCAGGAATTCGGGCCGATCGACGCCGCGACACTCGACCACTTCGAGAAGGAGGGCCGCCGGGCCGGGGCGACCGGGCGCGGGATCATGGGGAGCTTTGGCGGGACCGCCCTCGGCGATATCGCCCTCGTCCCCGCCCCCCAGCTCAAGCACCCCAAGGGCATCCGCGACGTCGAGGAATGGTACATCTCGACCCTGACCCGCCGCCCGTACGTCCACGCGGTCTTCGAGGGCCAGACCGAGATCGCCCTCAAGAACCTCGAGAAGATCCACGCCCGGGTCGGCGACGAGGTCCAGGCCGCCTTCATCTGCGGCACGGACTTCGGCACCCAGCGGTCGACCTTCTGCTCCGTCGCCGATTTCCGCGAGCTCTTCATGCCGTATTACAGGCGCATCAACGATTGGATCCACCGGCATACGGCCTGGAAGTCGTTCAAGCACTCCTGCGGCGCCGTTTACACCCTGATCCCGTCCTTCATGGAAAGCGGCTTCGACATCCTCAACCCCGTCCAGGTCTCGGCCGAGGGAATGGACGCGCGAAGGCTCAAACGGGAATTCGGCCGCGACCTCGTCTTCTGGGGCGGCGGCGTCGACACCCAGAAGACCCTGGCCTTCGGCACGCCAGAGGCGGTCCGGGCCGAGGTCCTCGAGCGCTGCGAGATCTTCGGCCGGGACGGCGGGTTCGTGTTCAACACGGTCCACAACATCCAGGCCAACGTCCCCATCGCCAACATCATCGCAATGTTTACGGCACTGACTGAATTTGGCGGCAAAAGCTGATGTATCCCCCCGATCAGGGGAAACGCTCTATACAGAAAAGGGGGACATGTTCGGAATTCGCTGGAATTCCGTACGTGTCCCCGATTTGAGCGGCGCATGAAGAAAACGGCCTGGTACGTCCTCTCCGTCACCCTCGTCGCCGCGATCGGCGGCCTGATCTTCGGCTTCGATACGGCCATCGTCGCGGGCGCGACCCGCTATATGAAGGAGCAGTTCTCGCTCGACTCGCTCCAGGAGGGCTGGGCCGTGAGCGTCGTCCTCATCGGCTGCATGTTCGGGGCGGGGCTGGCCGGCCCGATCAGCGACCGGATCGGGCGGCGGAGGTTCATGCTCATCTCCGCCGTCCTCTTTCTCGTCTCGGCCGTCGGCTGCGCCCTGCCGCGGACGATCACGGAATTCGTCATCTTCCGGTTCATCGGCGGTCTCGGCATCGGCTCGGCGGCGGTCCTTTCGCCGCTCTACATCGCCGAGATCGCGCCGGCCCGCGTTCGCGGCGCCCTCGTCTCGGTCAACCAGCTGGCCATCGTCACGGGGATCCTCCTCGCCTACTTCGTCAACTGGGCCTTCGCCGGGGCCGGCCCGGCGAACTGGCGCTGGATGTACGCCATGGGCGCCGTCCCTTCGGTCCTCTTCTTCTTCCTGCTCCTCGGCGTCCCGGAAAGCCCGCGCTGGCTGGTCAAGAACGGCCGGGAGGACGAGGCCCGGACCGTCCTGACCCGGGCCGACTCCGCGGAGGCGGCCGCGGCCGGGATCCGCGAGATCAAGGACACGCTGGCTCTCGAGGAGGGCTCCTTCCGCGAGCTCTTCCGCCCCGCCTTCCGCCGGCCCCTCCTCATCGCCGTCGTCCTGGCCGTCTTCCAGCAGATCACGGGCATCAACGCCATCCTTTACTACGCGCCGAGGATCTTCGAGGGCGCGGGGTTCGAACGGATGTCGGCCATCGGGCAGTCGACGATCGTCGGCCTGGTCAACATGCTCTTCACGGTCGTGGCCATCGTCCTNNGTCATGGCCGAGATCTTCCCCATCAAGGTCCGGGGCAGCGCCATGGGAATGGCGACGCTCATCCTCTGGCTGGCCGATTTCGCGGTCACGCTGACGTTCCCGGTCATCTCGGACCGGTTCCACCCGTCGTCGGCCTTCTGGCTCTACGCGGCGATGTGCGCCCTGGACCTCGTTTTCATGTGGTTCTTCCTGCCGGAGACGAAAGGCAAGACGCTCGAGGAGATCGAGCCCCGCTGGCTGAAAGCCGCCTGAAGTCCACGTACCCGAGGTACATGTCCCCTATTTGACTTCGAGGATGGCCAGGAAGGCCTCCTGGGGGATGTCGACCTTGCCGACGCGGCGCATCCGCTTCTTGCCGGCTTTCTGCTTCTCGAGGACCTTCATCTTGCGCGTGTAGTCGCCGCCGTAGAGCTTGGCCAGGACGTCCTTGCGGAAGGGCTTGACCGTCTCCCGGGCGATGATGCGTTTGCCGATGGCGGCCTGGAGGGCGACCTCGTACTGCTGGCGCGGGATGACCTTGCGCATGCGCTCGACGAGGGCCCGGCCGATCGTTATGGACTTGTCCTCNNTTCTGGACGCCGCGGCGCTCCTCGAGCAGCTTGAACAGACCGCCGAGATAACGGTCGGGGGTCAGGATGACGGCCTCGATGATCGGCTCCTCGATCGCAGCGACCTCGGTCGGCTCGGGCATCTCGGAGGGGTTGTGGATCTCGACCGTCTCCCCTTTCCGGTTCGTCACCCGGTAGCCGACGCTCGGGGCGGTCGTGATCAGGCTCAGGCCGTAGTCGCGCTCGAGGCGCTCCTGGACGATCTCCCGATGGAGGAGGCCCAGGAACCCGGCCCGGAACCCGAGCCCCAGGGCCGGCGAGTTCTCCGGCTCGTACTGGAACGAAGCGTCGTTCAGGCGCAGCTTCTCCATGGCGTCCCGGAGCTCTTCGATGTTGCTATCGCCGGCCGGGAAGATGCCGCAGAAGACCATGGGCTTGGATTCCTTGAAGCCGGGGAGCGGCCGCTCCGTCGGACGGTTGCGGTGCGTGACGGTATCGCCGACCCGGGCGTCACTCAGCTTCTTGATGCCGGCGATGAGGTAGCCGACCTCGCCGGCGAGCAGCGCGCCCGCCTTGACCGGCTTGGGCATGAGGTAGCCGACCTCCTCGGCCTCGTATTCCGCCCCGGAGGCCATGAGGACGATGCGGTCGCCCGTCCGGAGCGCGCCGTCGAGAACACGGACGAGGACGATGACGCCCCGGTACGTGTCGAACCAGGAGTCGAAAAGGAGGGCCTTGAGCGGGGCGTCCGGGTCGCCCTTGGGCGGCGGGATGCGCGCGACGATCGC
>DQHV01000405.1:18095-18234 GCA_003524335.1 Candidatus Aminicenantota bacterium
TTGCCGTGATCGACATGGGCAATGATCGAGAAGTTGCGCAGTCGCGCCTGGGGGACGGACACCACTGGGAGTCTATCGAGGGCGTGACCCGCGGCCCGGGACGCGCTGACCGATCTGCACTGATACCATCCCTCGTCGC
>DQHV01000402.1 GCA_003524335.1 Candidatus Aminicenantota bacterium
AAGCCGGCGACAATTCAAGTGAAAGACTGCTGGAGCGTCGCCCTCCTCGTTCAACTTGAAGATTTTCGCCGTTGAGGTTAGGATGTACTCATTCGCGAGTCATGAGCAAGAAGAAAAGAAGACGACAGGCCAGAAACAAGCCGGAAGCATCTGCTCAGGGACCGGCTCCAAGAAAGACTGAAGCAAAAACGATACCGGAAGCTCCGAAAAAGGGCCTGAGGAAAATCCACTTTCTTGTCCTTTTTCTGGCCATTCTGGTTACCGGGGGGACCTTGTATCTTGTCTTCAAGCCCAAGTACCGCGTCAGGAGAAGCAGCGAACTCAATGTCCTCCTGATTACACTGGATACAACCCGGGCGGACCGGATTGGCTGTTACGGATACACGAAGGCAAAAACTCCCAGCCTGGATGCGCTCGCCGCTAACGGCGTACGGTTTGCCAACACATATTGCCAGGTTCCCCTGACATCCCCCTCTCATTGCTCGCTGTTTACGTCCACTTATCCTATTACTCACCAAGTTCATGACAACGGCTTCTACAACCTCGCTCCGGAATTCGAGACGTTGGCCGAGATTCTGAAGAACAACGGATTCCAGACGGCGGCCTTTGTGAGCTCTTTTTCTTTGGATTCGCGGTTCGGCCTCGACCAGGGCTTCGATGTCTACGATGACACCTTTGAGTACGAGGAATTCCTGAAGAGTTTCCGGTCGGAGAGGACCGCGGAAAAAACATCGGCCTTATTTTGGCAATGGCTGGAGCAGAACTCCGGCCAAAAGTTTTTCTGTTGGGTGCACTATTTTGACCCGCACCTTCCCTATAGTGCTCCCCCTCCCTATAAGGAGGAATTCGCCGACCGGCCTTATGACGGGGAGATCGCGTTCGCCGATTATTACCTGGGCAAGACGATCGAGAAGTTGAAAGAGAAAAATGTCCTGGAGAAAACTCTGATCATCTGCGTCGGCGATCACGGCGAGGCGCTCGGAGAAAAAAACGAAATCGACCATGGACTTTTCGTTTACGATGTCAGCCTCCGGGTCCCTCTGATTTTTTATGCCGGGGAGCACCTCCCTAAAGGCCTGGTCGTTCCCTCCAGAGTCAGGGTGATCGACGTCATGCCGACCATCCTCGATCTTCTCAAGGTCGCTCCGAACCGGCAAATTCAAGGCGCAAGTCTTGTCTCCCAGCTCAAAGGCAAAAGGAGGCCGGACCTCTCCACTTACATCGAAACCTATATGCCGCGGGAATATTACGGATGGTCGGAGCTCATCGGGATTATCGACGGCAAGTACAAGCACATCCAAGCCCCGAAACCGGAGCTCTACGACCTCGTCGAAGACCCTGAGGAGATGAAGAATCTTTACGAGAAGGAAGCCAGCATCTCGGCCGGCCTGAAGGAAAAGCTCAAGGCGATGATCGCCCGATACTCCTCCAAAACGGCCCCCGGAGGGAGAACGCTGAGCCTCGAGGAACAGGAGAAGCTGTCCGCCCTGGGATACGTCGGCGGCCAGGCATTGGGGAAGCCTTCCGGCCAGCCGCTTCCCGACCCCAAGGACAAGATCGCAGAATACAGTGTCTATGTCTATGCCAAGAAATTTGAATATGAAGGAGATTACCCGAAGGCCGAGGAATACTATAAACAGGCCCTCGTCTTCAGCCCGGAGGTGGCCTGGAATTATGTCCACCTCGCGCTCCTGTACAGAAGGATGGGTAAAATCAAGGAAGGCATCGAGGTCCTGGAGTCGGGGAACAGGAGAATTCCTGATAATTTGATCCTCCTCTCGCGGCTCGCCAGTCTCTACGTGAGGGGCCAAAGGCTCGGGGAGGCCGTCGCGACCGCTCAGGCCGTCCTGCGGATGGATCCCCAATACTTCGACGCCCTATATATCGCGGGCCTCTCACTCGTCAATATGGGGAAATGGGCGGAGGCCCTCGGCTATTTCGAGAGGGCCATGGACATCGAACCGGAAAACATGTCCCTTGAGCTTCAATATGCGTTCTGCCTGGTGGCCAACGGTCGCGGCGCAGAAGCCCTGAAAATTTATGATCGGCTCAAAAAAAACAATCCCCGTGACTACAGGATATACCAGGACATGGCCATCATGTACGAATCTCTGCACGACCTGAATCAGGCCAGGGAAAACATGAAGCAGGCCGTTGACCTCAACCCCTACTTTGAGACCTATTTCAATTATTCCATCCTGCTCGAAAAGATGGGTGATCTGCGCGAGGCGATCTATTACCTGAAGCGCTATCTCGAAACAACTCCTGAAAAGGGCAGTCCGCGCAAAAGCGCGGCCGAAAAGACACTCCGTCTTTGGGAAAACCGGCGCGAGAATCAATAGAGGCCGCCGGACAGGCAAATAAATTCTTGACACGGCCCCTAGATTTGCATATATCTGTTTCGATATTTTGCATTAAATATGCATGGCACGGTATATTTCATAAATAGCCCAGAAAGGAGGTGAGAATAGAGCGAAGGATAAATCGTACCGGTTGGACCGGAGAAATTGACATAATTCTCAGGTCCAGGGCCAAGTTTAAAAGGAAAACAAGGAGAAGAAGGAGGGGAAGGGATGAATCGCAAAAAGGTTCTATTTGTTCTTATCTTTCTGTTTGTGTTCTCTTCCTCGATCAAAGCTCAGGAAATCGGGAACTTCGTCGGAACCGCAGTTGACGAAGAGGGCACTGCGCTCCCCGGAGCAACGATCACAGCCAAGAACACCCTGACTGGCCTGACTCAATCCACCATCACCAACGCCCAGGGAAGGTACAGGCTGGAGAGGCTAACCAGAGGACTCTATGAGATCTCCGCCAGCCTTCCCGGATTCAAGACCATCACCAAGGAGCAGATCGAGCTCTTTTCCGGCGGCGAAAACAGGGTGGACTTCAAGATGGAACCCGGGATGATCGAGGAGGAAGTGACCGTCATCGGGCAGACCCCGATGGTCGAGACGACCCGCTCCCAGGTCTCGACCGTTATGACCGAGAAGGAGCTCCTGAGTTATCCTCAGGCGAACCGCAATTTCCTTAACCTCATCGCGTACGCGCCCGGCACTCAGCCCGACGCGCCGACGATCGGAGGGTCCGGCTTTGCCGTCAACGGGATGAGGGGTGAGTCGAACAACTACACGCTCGACGGCATCAACAATAACGACATGACCGACAACTCCATGACGGCCGGCATCACCTCGCTGCCGCCGGAGGCCATCCAGGAGTTTCGTCTGGTCTCCAACAACTTCAACGTCGAGTACGGCCGGAACACGGGCGGCTTCCTCAACGTCGTCATGAAATCGGGGACGAACGAGTTCCATGGGTCCGGCTGGATTTTCTACAGAGGCGCGGGCAAAATGTTCCGGACGGCGGACTGGCTGACCGGCGAAAGACCTGACTACAGCCGGAACCAGTTCGGAGCGACTCTCGGCGGCCCGATCAAGAAGGACAAGACCTTCTTTTTCGCCACGTTCGAGGGAGTTAACCAGAGCATCAACAATATTGTCAATCCCTATGTGTTCACGCCGGATGCCATCGCCAGCGCTGTCGGGCCGGCGAGGGCATTCTTCGACAAGTACGGATCCGCCTACCCGACGGCCACCTCTAACTTCATTGACGCCAACGGTGACGGAGTCATGGATTATGGCCGGGGCATCCTGGACTATAAGAACTCCCTCACTTCCTACAGCGGCGGCATCAAGATCGACCATATCTTCAACGAAAAGGACCGGGTGGCCTTCCGCTGGCTCTACAACTACAACAGCTTTAAGGACGGGTTGCCCTACTACTGGGTGCCCGGAAAACAGCTCGAAAGGCCCCAGGATTATCACACCGGCGGGCTCTCCTGGCTCCATCTCTTCGGCCCCACGGCCTACAACGAAGTCCGGGTCGGTTTTCACAAGGAGCACTGGGAAGAGAAGGTTCAGGATCCGACCATGGCCGCTTTCGCCTGGTTTGATGAACCGATGGGCTTCGGAGATGTCGGGTACCCCATGTACCAGGACAACACGACTTATCAGATCAGCGACGTCCTGAACTTCCAGAAAGGAAATCACAGCCTGAAGGTCGGCGGCGAACTGCGGTACTGGAGAGTCAACTCCATGTTCGATGCGGATGTCCTAGGCCAGTACATCTATGTCAGCGGGATGGACTTCATCAACAATTTGAGCGCTGATTACATGATCCTCGGGGCCAATCCGCCCGATCCGCCGGCTGACAATCCCTATGTCCCCGGCAACCCCGCCGGGGAATGGATTACCGGTTTTGACTTAACTTGGAGGAAATGGAAGGGAACCGAAGTCGGGCTGTTCGTCCAGGACGACTGGAGAATCAGCGACCGGCTGACTGTTACTCTGGGGCTAAGATGGGATTATTATTCGGTTCCCCAGGAGTTCTCCGGTGTCGGGATCAACCAGCCGGCTTTCGGTACTCAGCAGGGTTTTGAATCCAAGGAGCTCATCGAGGGCAAGTATGATCCGGATAACCCCGCCGACCCGGCCAACAGGGAAGGAATTCAGTACCTGATCTTTGACGGAAGGCAGCTCATGGGCAAGGGGATCTGGAATCCCTACTACGGCGGGTTCGCTCCCAAGGTCAGCTTCGCCTATGACCTGACGGGAGACGGTAAAACCTCGCTTCGCGCCGGCTACGGGATCGGCTACGAGCGGCAGATGAACAGGAACTACGAGAACGACCGCTTCAATTATCCCGACTTCTGCTTCGCTACGTTCTTCGGAGAGCCCGAAGGGTTTGCCCCTCTCTATGCGACAGTCCCCGGAAGCCTCCCCCCGGTTGAGAACCGGGCCGGATTCAGGACCTCTTTGAGATGGATGGACCCGGAGCTAAAGCCCCAGATGGCCCACAACTGGCTCCTCGGAATCCAGAGGGAGATCACCACGAATTTCAGCGTCGAGATCGATTACGCCGGATCAGCAGGACGCCGCATCGGGACACTGACGGCCATCAACAGGTTCACGGGAGACGGGGTCAGCGGCGCGTATACCGGTTATAATCCCTATGCCGGCATCCGGGATGTCTATTTCCGGGAGAACCGGTACAAGTCCAACTATCACTCGCTGCAGGTTGTCCTCCGCAAGCGGTTTGCCCAAGGCTGGTCTTGGTATTCAGCCTACACTCTGAGCAAAGCGAAGGACCATGTTTCGGCCTACCAATTTGGTCCTCTGACTTCCATCGAGCGGGAGGATATGGACTACGGCTTCGCCGATTTCGACCACGCGCACAGGTTGGTCGGGGGGTTTGTCTTCGAACTGCCCTTCTTTAAGAACGCGAGCAGTTGGGCCATGAGGAACATCCTCGGCGGCTGGCAGCTTGGAGGCTCCTTCCACGTCACTTCCGGAACTCGTTTCTCGGTGTATGGCGCATCTCCAGGCACGGATTTCAACAAAGACGGCGTTCGCTGGGATTGGCCTCTTTGGCTCGGCGGCTCGAACGATGAATTCATCCAGAAGGGTTCGGACGGAACCCCCTCTCTGGATCCCGGCCAGGTCGGAGTGCCAACTCCCCCGGCCGCAGAGCACGACCTGGGCTACTACAACCAGAAGTTCGTCAAGAGAAACCAATTCACCTGGTACCCCACCCACAACATCGACCTCTCCCTCCAGAAATACTTCAAGGTCACCATGGGCGGGCGTGAAGTCACCCTCCAGC
>DQHV01000394.1 GCA_003524335.1 Candidatus Aminicenantota bacterium
AATCGCGATTTTCAGCTTGACCTTCCCCATGATGATGATGTGCCGGCGGGCGAAACAGGGACCCGGGGCGAAGCCAGTTGACGCCCTCTTTTCCGGCCTGATATCGGACCGCGAGCCCGGAGCGGCTGTGCTCGTCGTGAAGGACGGGGGCGTTGTCCTCGAACGCGGATACGGAGTCGCGGACCTGCGGACCGGGCGACGCATCGACGCCCGGACGAACTTCCGCCTGGCNNTCGAGCAGGTTCAGATCAAGGATACCGGGGTTTTCGAACTTCTAAGAAAGCAAGAATCCGGGAAGTTCGCGCCGGGCAGCAGATGGGCTTACAGCAATTCTGGGTATGTCCTTCTCGGTCTTGCCGTCGAGAAAGCTTCGGGCCGGCCTTTCGCCGAGTTTCTCCGCGACCGCATTTTTGCTCCCCTGAAAATGACTGGCACTGTGGCCTACGAATACGGCAAGAACGACGTGCCGAACCGAGCCTACGGTCACACTNNACCAGAGCCCGACATCGGCGACCCTCGGTGACGGAGGCGTCTATTCTTCGCTCTCGGATCTCCTGAAGTGGGACGAAGCCCTGCTCCGGCACGCCCTCCTAGGCGAATCGGAGATGCGGCCGGCGCTGACCCCCGTGCGCGTTCCGGAAGGGCCACCGACGGAGCCGGACGGGACAAAGGCGGACTATGGTTTTGGCTGGTTCCTGAACCCCTGGACGGGCCACGCCCGGATGTGGCATTACGGTGAGACGGTCGGGTTCCGGACGGCGATCCAGCGCTTCACCGACGACGGGCTCACCGTTATCGTCCTCTGCAACCGCGCGGACCTCGACGCCCTGGCGCTGTCTTTGAAGGCGGCGGAATTATGCTTGGAGGGTTCCCGGGAAATCCCGTAGAAAGCAAAACTCATGATCTATAGGGGCTCATCGAGCCCATCCGTCGGGCGCACCTCCACCCGCTCATTCCTTGTTCAGGACGTCGTACATGATCTGCTGAAGGTGTTGGACGAACCGGACCTTGTCGTCCTTGCTTGAATCGCAGTAGGGGAAGGTCACCGGCGGCAGGAACTCGACGGTCAGGCGGGGCCGCTCGTATCGCTTGATTTTCAGGCGGTCGAGCAGAAGGCGGCACAGCCGATAAGGGAGAATCCTGTCGGCGATATATTTCTTGTACGTCCCGTGGCAAACCTGGGGTCTTTCTTTGATGACGCTCGGAACGATCCTCAGGATTTTCCCTCGCTTCTGAAGCAGCTCGGCCAGAGAGGGCAGAGTGGTCGGGATGATAGACTTTGTCGAATCTTGATGGGTGTATCCCCCGCTTGGTGCGATGGCCACCGGGATATTGGCTTCCAGGGACGTGAGGCAGTCCTGGAAAGCTTCCCGGTTGATGCGCCGCCGTCTAGCCTCTTCCTCCGGCGAGCGGGGATCATGCACGAAAACGGGAATGAAATTATACCGGCTGATGTTGGCCATGAGAAACCGCGTCAGCAATCGGCTGGCCCTCTCCAGGATTTTTCTCCTCAGGGCATGACGGCTCCATTTCTCCTGCAGGCCCGGCGAGAAGACGGAGTTTTTGACGTCCGTTTGGGTTTCGGCGAAGATCTCCGGCCGGGCGACCTTGATGTCGACGAAGAACCGGATCGGCGGGTCGGGGGGAGCGGCCAAGGCCAAGAAAAGCGGCTCAACGCGCCTGGTGATGTGATTATACACATAAATCGTCGGTTCGTCCCTGGGGATGTTGGAGAATCCGACCGCCTTGGGCTTGGGGCAGATGGGTAGGTATTTCATTATGCGGATGCTGTTTCTGTAAGAAAAAGTGAGCATCTTCCCTTTACGCCGCAGAGAAAAAGGTCATGCGGATTCCTCTATTTATGTATTGTGCCCCTGAGACCACGGTCAANNGCCAGGATGGACGTCCGGCCCAGGGCCGAAACCCGGACATAGTTGGAGAGGATGACCCAGAAGACAGTGGCCACTTGGAGAACAGTGCTGATTTTTCCGAAGACCGTGGGGGGAAACTCCCGCCGGCCCCGGATCAGGAAGATTACGAACCCGCCGGCGAGGATGATGAAATCGCGGGCGATGACGACAGCCGTCAGCCACACCGGGATGACGTAGGTAAAACCCAGCCTCTGGAAAGTCAGCAGGATGAAGGCCGTGGAAAGGAGGATTTTATCGGCTATGGGGTCGATCAGCGTCCCGACCTTCGTCCGCTGGTGCCATCTCCGGGCCGCGAACCCGTCCAGGACATCGCTCAGCCCGGCCAGGAAAAGGATGAGCAGCGCCCCGAATGCCCGTTTCTGGAAGAGCATCAGGGCAAAGACGGGGACCAGGGCGACTCTGGTCAGGGTGATAAGGTTGGGCACGTTCCAGAATTTTTCTTCGGTTCTGCTGCCCATGATGGATTCGCGTTCTGCTTTGTCCCCTTGCTTTATCAGCGCACCAGCGCCAGCAGGATATCGATAGTCTTGACGGCCTCGGGCCCTGGGACGGGCTGGTCGGGCCGGAAGGTCTTGTCCGGATAGAGCTCCATGACCTGGTAGGAGAGGATCTGGCTGATCGGCTGGTAAAAAATATGGTCCGGTGTGACGTCCTGGGCCTGGATCCTGCCCGGCGGCATCTGATGGATGAACCTGTGGCCTTTGCTTTCGAGATACCGGATGACCCGGAAGAGCGTCTCGGCGAGCTCTGCCCTGGTTACGGTCCGCTTGGGCTGAAAGGCGTGGTTGGAATGGACCTCGAGAAGGCCCAGCGAGGTCACTCTGAAGATGAATTTGGCAGCCCAGGAGGCAGAGATGTCGATGATGATGGGCGGCTGGGCCGAGGTCTCCGTAAGGACGTCCCTGAGCTTAACGGCCAGCAGGGCGGCGATGTCCTCCCTGGTCACGGCAGCGGCTAGGGGAATCTCGTTATACCGGCTGGGAAGCTCGACGATGCCAAGCTTGTTCTTCAAGACCTCGACCTGCTGCCGGGCATCCTCATTTCCACTGTCGAGCTCCAGCACTTTCTGGTAGACATCCAGGCTTCGGTCGTACTGCTTGGCCTCGGCCAACGTCGCGGCATACATCTGGAGGGCCTCGATATTGTCCGGGGCACCTGCGGCGGCCGCTTTTAAATGGACAAGAGCGTTTGAAGTCTTATTCTCGCTCTTGTAGAGACCAGCCAGGGCCAGATGGATCGGCACCGACTCCGGAGAGTAATGAAGGCCCTTGAGGTAGGATTCCTTGGCCGCCTCGATGTCCCCTCTGGCGGCCGCTTCCCGGGCCGAAGCCACGGTCTGTTCTGTCTTCTGGGCCTTGAGGCTCTCGTAGCCTTCCTTCGCCCAGGAGTTCAAAGGCTCAATTTTCAGGACTTCCCGAAGCGCGTTGAACGCCTTGTCCTCTTCGCCGGTCTTTTGATAGAGCTGGGCCAGCCCTAGCTGAGCGATCAGAGAGCCCGGGGTCTCCTTTGCCGCCAGCTTCAAGTTTTCTTCGGCGGCAGGAAAATTATCCTGGAGAAGAGTTACATAGCCCAGTCCGACGGAATACAGCGGGCTCGAAGGCCCCAAGCGGAGGAAGGCTTTTTCAGCCTTATCCAGCCGGCCCTGTCTCAGATAGTCCCAGGCCTCTTCCATCTGGATGCGCTCCTCGAGTGTCAACGGGGTGACCAGAGACTGGGGCAGGTTTTCGATGTACAGGTTGGGCGGAGGAGGCGCAACGGTGACGCAGGAGGCCAGGAGGATGGAAAGAGCCCCGAGCCGGCAGGCTTTTTTCACCAATTCTCTTCTCCTTGGACGAGGTAGGGAAGATAGTTTACCATGAATTTGGGGTTGGCCATAATCTTGATCTCGGCGTAATCTCCGTCCTCGCGTTTTTTCAGGACGAGCGACCACCGGTCAAAGGAGGGAATCAGCTCCTTCCGCTCCTTTGGGATGCGTAGGTAATACAGGCGAAAGTCTTTGAACAGGATGCGCCTGATCTTGTCCTTGAGACTCGGGATTCCTTCCCCCGTCTTGGCGGAGATGAAGACGGTCCGCTCGCCGGCCGATTCGTTCCTGGCCAGCAGATCGTCCTTTGAAGGAAGAAGGTCGGCCTTGTTGAAGATCTTGATGACGGGGACATCCCCGGTTCCGATATCGGCAAGGATGTTCTCGACGGCCCGGGCCCGCTCGTCCGAGGACGGCGAGGTGAGGTCGATGATGTGGCATAGGCAGTCGGCCTCCCGGATCTCTTCCAGGGTGGCTCGGAAGGAAGAGACCAGTTCGACGGGAAGTTTCCTGATGAAACCGACCGTGTCGCTCAGGAAGAAAAAGACACCGTCCGGATATTCCACCCGGCGCAGTACGGGGTCCAGGGTAGCGAAAAGGGCCGGCGAGGTGAATACCGTTTCGCGGCAGAGCGCGTTGAAAAGAGTCGATTTACCGGTGCTGGTATAGCCGACGAGGGAGACGGTCGGCACGGGGCTTTTTCTCCGACTCTCCCTCTGGTTTTCCCGCCGCTTCTGGATGCCCCGGATCTCATTCTTGATCCTGGAAATCCGGTCGGTGATCCTCCGCCTGTCTTCCTCCAGCTTCATCTCCCCCGGACCTCGGGTGCGGATTCCGGCCCCCAGCCGGGAGAGGGAGGTCCCTCTTCCGCCCAGGCGCGGCAAGAGGTAGCTCAGCCGGGCCAGCTCGACCTGGAGCTTGCCTTCGTTGCTGCGGGCCCGCCGGGCGAAGATATCGAGGATGAGCTGCGTCCGGTCGACGACCTTGCCTTCGATCATATCCTCCAGGCTCCGCTGCTGGATGGGGCTGAGGTTGTGATCGAAGATGACAAGGTCGGCCTGCCGTTCCTCTTTGAGGCGGGCCAGCTCTTCTGCCTTCCCCTCGCCGATGAAGTATTTCGGACTTATCCGCGGCCGGTGCTGGAAAACCTTATCCACGACCCGGGCTCCCGCCGCCGCTGCCAGATGGGCCAGTTCTTCGATCAATTCCTCGGCTTCAGCCTTTTCTTTCCGGCTTGTCGCCAAGTGGACCAGGATCGCTTTTTCCATGATTAAGCAGCGAATTGAGCCCCCAGGAAGGCGGCCAGAGAGACGTGATCGCCGGCCGGGAGCCAGCTCACTCCCGCCATCTTCCGGAACCAGGAGATCTGTCTCTTGGCATAGTGACGGGTGTCCTGCTTGGTCAGCCTCCCGGCCTCGTCTAATGAGATCGTTCCTTTCAGATGGGCGAGGACATGCTTATACCCCAAGGCCCGGAATGGAGGCGCGCTATCCTCCACACCAGCGGCCAGAAGGCCACGGACCTCTCCGACGATCCCGCCGTGGAACATCCTGTCCACCCGCTCTTCGATCATCCGGTAGAGCTCCTTTCTCTCCAATTGTAACCCAATTTTGTGGAGATGGAAATCGGCCACCTCCGATCGCGTGCCCTCGAAATGCTCCGAGATAGGTTTTCCGGTGAGAAAAAAAACCTCTAGGGCCCGGATGATCCGGACCTTGTCCTTTTCCCCGATGAGTCGGGCATACCCGGGATCAACCTCCTCGAGCTTCCGGCGCAGGCTTTGCAGCCCCGCCTCGCCCGCCTCCTGCTCGAGCTTCCGGCGCAGCTCCGCATCCCGGCCCGGGCCTGGGAACAGCCCGTCGAGAAGGGCTTTGAGGTAGAGCCCGGTGCCGCCGACGACGAAAGGCAGGCGGCCCCGCTTCTCGATCAGCCGCACCGCGGTGAGCGCCTGCCGGAGGAAGTCCGCGGCCGTGAATTGATCAGCTGCCTCCGCGATATCGAGGAGATGGTGAGGCACGAGCTCCCTCATCTCGGGTGTCGGTTTGTCGGTGCCGATGTCGAAGCCGCGGTAGACCTGCATCGAGTCGCAGTTGATGATCTCCCCCCCGAATCTCCGGGCCAGATAAACACCCGCCGCGCTCTTGCCCACGCCCGTGGGCCCCAGGATGATGATCAGGCGTCGTTCTTTAGGTTCCAATTTTGATCAGGAGCCAGACGGCGATCAGGGTTAGGAGCAGGAGGACGGCCAGGGTCTGTTTCCGAGTCAATGCGGCTCTCCGATCCTCTCCAGACTCTTGACGACCCCGGCTTCGTGGGCATTGCCCAGGGTCTTCTTGACGGCCAGGACCTCCGCCGTCAGGATCTCGTTGAGCACGCGGATGAAGTATTTCCGGGTTTCTTCCGTGAACAGGTTCAGGCTCATAAGGGGAAAAGGGCTGAATTCGACCCGGCCGTCGGCCCGCAGTTCGAGCCCCTGGAACGGCGGAGCCAGACGCGCCCTGATGTCCTCCAGTGATTTCTCCAGGACGCTCAAACCCACCGGGCCGATCTCTTTGGAAATGTATCTATAGATGTAGGAGCACTTGTCGTTGAAGTCTATCCAGATCCTTTCCAGGCCGGCCGATGACAGCTCCGGCGCCGGTTTGGCCGGGTTGGGAGTCGGGGCAAGACCGGCCAATCCTAAAGTGAGGAAGGCGAAAACCGCTTTTTGAGTCTCCCGCTTTCCGGCCTGGCTTTGAGCATAGAGGTCGCCCAGCCGAGGGGTCACCCGGAGCATGCCGAGCACGTGCTTTTCGTGGGGCGCGAGATGGAGATGGTCGGCATGAGCGGGCGAGAGGAGTTGAAGAGACTCGGTCTCCGCCGGGAGGAAGGCGCCGATCAGGTCGATTTTTTTCATCCGGCGGATCCCCCTGAGAACGATGGCGGGGGTCGGGACCAGAGCATAGATGTGGGCGTCGGGGACGGTTGAGTCGGGGTCGAAGGTGAGGTCCGCCCGGGTCCAGTCGAAAACGGCGAAGAGCTCCTCCATCCAGAAATCGGCCAGCGATTCCCATACCCGGGACGGAGGAATGATCCCCCGCTCGATGATCGCCCGTGGATAAGAGACCGTGTTCTCGCGGGCATAACCGGCGCATTCCTCAGCCTGGAGGGCGGTCAAAGCGTGGACGGACAGCAGTTTTTTCAAGAATCCTTCGCCGGAGAACAAACCTTCGGCCAGGGCGAGATCTCCATTTATGAAGCAGAGAGACCTTTCGGCTTCTTCGCTTCGGACCATCAGCCGGCCAGAGTCGCGCTTCTCCCAGATCCGGAAAATAACCTGCGGGAAGGAAGTGGTGGTCAGGTCGCCGCGCCAGGTCTCTTCGGCCATACTGATAATTTATGACGCGCGGCCTTTTCTGTCAAACGGTTCCTCTGGTTTTACCCAAGGCGAGGGCCATATCATTGAAACAAGCGGGAGCGGAGCATAAGGAGGGCAACGGTGAGCCCGCTCTTGAGGAACCAGAAGGCGAAGGAGATGAGGAGTCCCTTCTTCAGGCTGATCTTGAAGGCGGCAGCCAGGCCTATCCCGAACAGCCAGAACGTCCAGAGTTGGAACAAGTCCACCTGAGACAGGAAAACGTAGGCCGTGGACATGGCGTCCAGCTTGGGGAAGAGCACGGGCAGGCCGGTCGATGTCTGGAAGACCGACTCCTTCCCGGAGATAAGGAAGAGCCGCAGTCCATTGCCCAGCAGTTTGTCCACGAGATTGGCGTGGAGGAGCGAGGAGAAAACCTGCAGATAGCTGCCGTAGGTCGAGACTACGCGCCCCATACCCAGGACGATGAGAGTCGAAAAAAGGAAACCGAACAGATAGGTCAGGGGCGTTATCAAAAATGCAGCCAGAGAACGGTCCTGCCCCTTTGTCCGCTCGATGGCGTCCCCATACTGAGCCTCGCCCCACTTGGCCTTGAGTTTCGCCGCATTGTCCTCCATGAACCGGAGGCTGTCCTTTTGCCCGAAAGGGAATACGAGGTAAGTATAGAGCGAGATCAGGATGAGAACGACGATGAGGGCGTCCACCCAGAGAGGTCGCTCGGCTATAGCTCTCAAGGTCCGGCCGGGGTCGAAAAACGTCCCGATAAGGCGGCCGCCGAAGCTCATGTTTCTTTCGCTCTCCGCCTGTCCCACTCGATCTTTCCGTCGCGCAAAAAGACGACCCGCTGCGTCTGGTCGGCGATCTCCTTGTCATGGCTGACGATGATGATGGTGTTCCCTTGGTCATGCAGCTTCCGGAACAAGTTGATGATTTCAGACCCCGTCCTGGAGTCGAGGTTTCCGGTCGGCTCGTCGGCCAGGATGAGCGAAGGCTCGTTGACCAAGGCCCGGGCGATGGCCACCCGCTGCCTCTCTCCCCCGGAGAGTTCGGAGGGACGATGCGTCATCCGGGCCGACATCTCGACCATCTCCAGGGCCCGTCTGACCCTGGCTTCGCGGTCGCCTTTCTTGGTCCCTTTGTAGATCAGCGGCAACTCGATATTGCGAAAGGCGGTGGCCCGGGGCAGAAGGTTGAATACCTGGAAGACAAAACCGATCTCCCGGTTTCGGATATGGGCCAGCTCATTTTCTGTCAGGGCGCTGACCAGCCGGCCGTTGAGGTGGTATTTCCCGTCCGTAGGCGTATCCAGGCAGCCCAGGATATTCATCAGGGTGGACTTGCCGCTTCCGGAAGGTCCCATGATGGCCATGAATTCGTTGGGCATGACCGTGAAGGAGACACCCTGGAGGGCCCTGACCTCCTGTTTTTCGAGCTCGTAGACTTTCCAGATGTTTTCCGCCCTGATCAGGCTGCCGTCTTGGGGGTTCATTCTGAAACTGTCGTCTTCACCTCGGGCTTGATAAGGACGCCGTCTTTGAGCTCGCGGAGGGAATTATAGGGGCCGACTATGACCTCCCGGCCCTCCTGGAGGCCGGCGGAAATCTCGATCAGAAGTCCGCCCATGATCCCTTTGCTCACGGGAAGGAATTTGGCCCGCCCGTTCTCGACGACGTAGACCCCTTCTTCTTCGTCCGCCTTCTCATCCTTCGACGGGCTGGCGCTCGCTTTTTCCCTGATGACGAGGGCGGAAATCGGGACGGCCAGCACACCTTTCTTCTCAGCCGTGACGATATCCGCAGACGCGGAGAGGCCCGGCTTGAGCGTTTTGGGAGGATTGATCAAGGTGATCGTGACCAGGAAATCCCGGGATTCCTGCTGGGATGTAGTCAGCTTGGCCATGGCCGAGCTTCCGATCTCGGTGACCGTTCCCTTGAGAACCTGGTTGGGGAGGGCATCAACCTTCACATCCGCCGACTGGCCGAGCTTGACTCCGACCACATCGGTCTCGTCCACCTCGACCTCCACCTCCATCTCGGAAAGGTCGGCGATGGTCATGAGGACGGTCCCAGGGTTATTCATCGTGCCGATGACGGCCACCTCTCCCTCTTCCACTCTGAGGCTGGTGATGATCCCGTCGATTGGGGAATTGTAATAGGTCTTGCTCAGGCTGTCGAGAGTGCTCTTGAGGGAGGCCTCGGCCTGCTGGATCTGATGCCGGATGGCCTGGACTTCAGCCTGGGCGATATCGAACTGGATCTTGGCCGTTTCCAGCTGTTCTTGGGAAATGAGCTGGCTGTCGTAGAGCTGCTTCTGCCGGCCGTGGTTGTTCTGCTCCCTTTTCATCCGGGCTTCAGATTGGATGAGCTGAGACCTGTAGGATTGGATGAACGCTTTGTCCCTCTCGGCGTTGGCCTCATATTGGGTGGAATCGAGCTTGAGGAGAAAATCGCCGGCCTTGACCATCTGGCCCTCGAGGACGGCGATCGTGGTGATCCGCCCGGGGACATTGGCGCTGATATTAATGTTCTTCTTCGGCTTGACTTCTCCCGAGGCGGAGATGAGGGCTGTCAGGTCGTGGGGGGAGGTTTTCTCGACCGTGACCTTGACCGATTTCTCCCTCTGGGACCTGAGGTTGGCGATAACAATGAAGGCGATCAGGAGGAGAATCACCGAGATGATGATGGCCTTCTTCCGTTTGGGCCTGGGGCGAGGCGCTGCAGCGGATTCGGTTTCCAGATTGCCTTTTTTCCTGCGCCAGATGATCCGGTATTTCATGATCGCTTACTCAATATCATAGTATAATACGGGTCAAAATCCAAAGAGTTTAGAGTTCTTTGCCCATCAGAAATGAGGAGATACTTGGGGATTTCTCTGGATCTAAGGCGCGTTGCTAACGACTGCTCGTCCTGCTAAGATAGATGGGCCATGGCGAAGTGGAGTGAATTCATGGAGGCGGCACGAGGGGCGGCGCTCGAGGCCGGCCGGATGCTTCGCTCGGGCATGGACGAAGCTCGGGAGGTCTCTTACAAGGGCGTCGTGGACCTGGTGACGAATTTTGACCACCAGGCTCAGGAGTTGATCTTCAATCGTTTGGCCTCCGCTTTCCCCGGCCATGGCTTCCTGGCCGAGGAAGGCTTGAGCCGCGCCGAGCAGGGGGAGTTTCGCTGGGTTTTCGACCCGCTCGACGGGACCACCAATTTCGCCCACCGCTTCCCGGTGTTCACGGTTTCCATTGCTCTGGAACATCGAGGACGGATCATCCTCGGCGTCGTCTATGATCCAATGCGGGACGAGATTTTCCAGGCCGTGGAGGGAGACGGGGCGTTTCTCAACGGCCGGGGGATCAGGGTATCCGCGGTCGATGACCTGAACAGGGGCCTCCTGGCCACCGGCTTCCCTTATGACCTACGGGAAAGTCCGGTCAACAACATCGCCCATTTCAATAATTTTCTGACCCGTGCCCAGGCCATCCGTCGTTGCGGCTCGGCCGCCATGGACCTCTGCTACGTGGCCTGCGGACGGTTCGACGGGTTCTGGGAGCTGAAGCTCAAACCCTGGGATCATGCTGCCGGAGTCCTGATCGTCCGGGAGGCGGGCGGTCGGGTCTCCGATTTCGAGGGCCGCGGATTCGAGATTTCTTCCCAGGAGTCCCTGGCCTCGAACGGTTTGATCCATCAGGCGATGATCCGCGTTCTCAGCCTGGGTAAGAAGCGGGAGAGCGGGGGAGAGAAAGAGTGAAAGGCGGCCGCCGTCTCACCCTGATCTGTCTACTGATCTCTGGGCTGCTCGCGGCCGCCGACGAGATTCGCACCGTCGTTGTGCCAGGAAATGCCGCCTGGACGGATACGGGGATCGAAGTCATTCAAGGCCAGGCCATGGAGTTTGCGGCCCAGGGGAAGATTTCGCTCCAGAAGGGCAATCCCCAGGCCGACTGCGGGCCCGACGGCTATGACCTCCGGACCCTCCAGCAGCCGCTCCCGGACCGAAACCTGGGCGCTCTGATCGGGAAAGTGGTCATCGCGGTCACCGTGATCAAGGACGAAAAAACAGGCCAGGAGAAAATAGAAGAGGCCGCCGAATTCTTCTATATCGGCGCTGGGAGTCGAGTGGAGATGCCGGCCAAGGGGCGTCTCTTCCTGGGGATCAACGAGCTCGTCATCGGGGATAACGCCGGCGAATTCACCGTCACGGTCGCAACCGGCCGCGAGTAGCGACACCCTCACTTCAGGTTATTGTTGTTGTTCTTCTGCTGAAACCTCTCCATAAACTGCGTATTGTAGCGGCCCTCGGCGAAATCGGTGTCGGCAAGGATGGCGAGATGGAGAGGGAGGTTGGTCTTGATCCCGACTATCGTGGTCATCTCCAGGGCGGTTTGCATCTTCTTGATGGCCTCGGCCCTGGTCGGGGCCAGGGCGATGATTTTCGCGACCAGAGAATCGTAATCGGGCGGGATCTGCCAGCCCTGGTAAGCGGCCGAGTCCACACGGATGCCCTGACCTCCCGGGAGGACCATGAAATCGATCGTTCCCGGACTGGGGCTGAAGGTCACCGGGTCCTCGGCGTTGATTCGGCATTCCAGGCCGTGGCCCCGCATCACCATGCCGTCGCGGATGGAGAGTTTCTCACCGGCCGCGATCTTAATCTGCTCCTTGACCAGGTCCACGCTGTACACCATCTCGGTGATCGGATGCTCCACCTGGATGCGGGTGTTGGCCTCCATGAAGTAGTATCTTTCTTTTTCATCGACCAGGAACTCGAACGTCCCGAGGCTCTGGTAGTCGATGTGGCGGGCGGCATCCTCGGCGGCCTTGGTCAT
>DQHV01000287.1:0-172 GCA_003524335.1 Candidatus Aminicenantota bacterium
GCGGAGTCGCCCGGATCGGAGAGCTGGCCGCAACGTCCCTATTCGGCCAGCGGGCCGCAGGGTTAGTCGCCGCGGCTATCACCATCTCCACCTTCGGCTGTTTGGCCGCGACCATCCTCTTCGGGCCGCGGGTGTATTATGCCATGGCAGAATCCGGGCTGTTCTTCCGGAG
>DQHV01000287.1:195-2528 GCA_003524335.1 Candidatus Aminicenantota bacterium
TCATCCATCCGCGCTTCCGGGTGCCCGGCCGGGCCATCATTTGGCAGGGGGTCTGGGCTTCGCTCCTCTGTTTTTCCGGCACGTATCAGACTCTCTACGAATACGTGGTTTTCGCTCTGGTCTTGTTCTTNNCCGCGGGAGTCGCTCCTCGGCCTGCTGATCATCCTGGCCGGAGTGCCCGCCTTTCTCTACTGGAAGAGGAAGATACCCGATAATTCCTATATGAATAATGTAGAATAAGCCGTCGCTCTCCTCGGCCGGTCAGGAGGCCAGTTTCCCGTCAATAGGGATGACTCTCTTCTGGATTTCGATCTTGATCCCGCTCAGCTCGACCGCCTGTTCGACGATCCGGTAAAGGCCGGAGCAGCAAGGGACTGTCATGATAGCTACGGTCAGCGACCGGAGGNNAGCTGGATCGGCCACTGCCTGAGCTCGGACGCTCCCGAGACGGTCCTGCCCTCCCCTTCCCCGCTCTCTCCCGGAATAGCGCAGGCGGCGCTTCCGGGGCATCCCCCCATCAGAGGCATCCTTTTCTGTCCGGCCGCTCCGGGGTGCCCATGGATGTTTTGGCCCTCGATGCCGTGGACATGCTTGGCCGCTGCCTTGCCCCTTGTTTCGAGGACATGTTTATAGGCGGCGCCGGCATCGTAGCTATCGCCCTCCCGCTCCACGATTTTCAACGCGCCCGTGGGGCACACATCCAGGCAGGCGCCCATGCCGTCGCAAAAGATCTCTTTGACCAGGACGGCCTTGTTCTCTTCGTCCAGGGCCAGCGCGCCCTCGGCGCAGGCGGTCGTGCAGAGGCCGCAGCCGTCGCAGAGGTCGCTTTTGATCTCGATAATTTTTCTTTTCATGAAAATTACTCCTTATCGAACTCGACTTCCATAGTAGCAGGAGTTGGGACTAAAGTTCCTTGACTTAAGTCAAAAATATGGTCAGCGGCTGATCTCTTGCCTGAGCCTGGCACAATCCAGGACGCGAATGCGTCTGCCCCTGACCTCGATCAGACCTTCCCGCTCCATCTTCCGGAAGGTGCGGGAGAGAGTCTCGCTGATCGTGCCCAGATGTTTGGCCAGCTCGGACTTCTTAATGGCCAGGTCGATAGCACACGAGCTTTCGGCGCTGCAGAAGGCCAGGAGATATTGGGCCAGCCTCTGCCGGACGGTGCGCATGTTGAGGGTCTCGATCCGTTCATTGAGCAGAATGCACTTATTGGCCAGCAGGACCAGGAAGAACTCGGCCACGGCGGGGTCAGCTTGGATGCTCCTCAGCACCGCCGTCCGCTCGAAGAAGAACACTTCTGTATCCCTGGCTGCCCGGGCGAAAGCGGGGAACTTCCCCGAGACAAAGGCCACTGCTTCCCCGAAAAAATCTCCGAACCGGAGGCGGACGATCTCGATCTCCCGGCCGGAATCATCCATCCGGAAAATGCGAACCTCGCCGCTTATGACGTAGTAGAATCCTCGGGCGTCCTCCTCTGCCAAGAAGAGGAAGGCGTCCTTTTTATAGCTCCTCTTGGTCCCCAGAGCGGCGATTTTCTTGTCCAGATCGTCCATTTTTCCCCCGATCACCGGGCCAGGAGCTTCTCCAGCACTTCCCCCATGCGGTGGCGATGGTCAAGAAGGGCCTGTGGATCCTGGGCGTAATCCTGGCCGCTTCTGAAGACAGATGGGGGGACCTGGAGGAGATCACGTCCCTTCTTGGCCAAGTCTTTCTTATCCGGCGGCGCTTGCCTCACGGCTCCCTCGAGCAGCCGGAAGTATTCATAGTCCTCGACCCCTTCGCGGAGGATCTCCCAGCGTACCGAGTTGATGGGCCCGCAGAGATATATTGGGCNNTGGTTGGGGTCCCGGTTCGGCGGATAGAGGAAGCGACCGTCCCCATTTCCCCAGTAGTTCACCTGCCCGTAGGGAGTCCCGTAGCCGACCGTGTAGGACATCGGGTCCTTCCATGGGTTCTGCACGTGGTTTGCTGGAAAGACCGTCGGGCTCGACCAATAGTTCGCCCGCCAGACCAGGATGCCCTTGAGGCCGTACTGATAGGACATCCAAGGCCAGAGACGCAGGTTGACGGCGGGATGGTCGATGAACAGCGTGACCCATGGCGTCCTGGGCCCCGTGCAGAGGTAGGACCAGAATTCCCTTCCCTTAAGGCTGAGCTCGGCCACCACGGACGGATCGACGCGGTGGAAGATGGTGCAGCTGATCTCACTGACATCCATGATGTCCGGCCCGGGCCTGTGCTCGGTGATGAAGCGGGTCAGGCGGGGCGCCGCCCGGCGGATGGCCATCATGCCCTCCCGGACGAAGGGGTAATTCTCAGGGGCGGGCTCG
>DQHV01000230.1 GCA_003524335.1 Candidatus Aminicenantota bacterium
CGGCTTCGGCGTCGACAAGTCCGTGTTTATCGACCGGAACCAGGGTCGAGGAAAAACCCGATTTCTCAAGGCTCTTAATAGAATGCAGGATGGACTGGTGCTCGATAGCGGACAGGACTAGATGGCGGCCCTTGTCCCGACGCGCCGTGGCCATCCCCTTGAGGGCAAAATTGTTGGCCTCAGAACCGCTTGAGGTGAAGAAAACCTCGGAATCTTCCGCACCGATGAGCTGAGCAACCCGCAAACGGGCTTCTTCAAGAGCTATTAGGGCTTCCTGGCCGGCCGAGTGGAGGCTCTGGGGGTTGCCGAACTTGTCCCGAAAAAAGGGAAGCATCGCCTCCAGGACCTGGGGGTCCAAGGGAGTGGCGGCGATGTGATCCAGGTAGACCTGTCGCATATCCCTTGTCCGGAATACCGGCCGTCGACTCAGACGGCGACGACCTCTTTAACCTCCGGAACTTCCTTCTTCAGGTGCCGTTCGATCCCCATCTTCAGGGTCATCTGGGACATCGGACAGCCGCCACAGGCCCCGGTAAGCCTCACTTTGACAACTCCGTCCTGGACATCCACCAGCTCGACATTCCCGCCGTCGGCCATCAGGGCGGGCCGGACCTTGTTCAGGGCGGCCTCGATTTTCTCTTTCATCTCACAAGACTCCTTTTAACCATTTTACCACGATCGCCGTCTCAGCGAAACCCGTCCATGATCTTGCCCAGCCGCGGCACGTCGACCTTGAGGTCGAGCGAGGCGATGGGCTTTTCCCTGTCGGGTAGGACGAGCTCCTCGAAAGAGGGCTTATCCTCTTCATAGATCAGGCCAACGGCGATCTTCTCCGGGTCATTCAAGGCCTCCCACGCCTTGGCTTTGGCTCTCGGGCTGTAGCCGGGGACTTCCTCGACGTGGAGGATGTGTTTTTTGTACCAATCGTAAGAATTCAACTTGTTGTGCGTGACGCACGGGCTGAGGACATCGATCAGGGCGAAACCGTCGTGTTTCATGCCCCGCTCGATGAGCGAAGCCAGATGGGCCACCTCACCAGAAAAACCGCGGGCGATGAAGGTCCCGCCGGCGGCCAGGGCGAGAGACGGCCCGTCGATCGGGTAATCCTTGGACCCCACCGGAGTCGACATCGTCACCATACCGAAATCCGTCGTCGGAGATGCCTGGCCCTGGGTTAGAGCGTAGATGCGGTTGTCGACGACGATGTAGGTGAGGCCGACGTTCTTGCGGAGGGCATGGAGGAAGTGGCCCAGGCCGATCGAATAGGCATCTCCATCGCCGCTCACGGCCACGACCTGAAGTCCCGGGTTGACGAGCTTGATCCCCGTAGCCACCGGCATGGTGCGGCCATGGAGTCCGTGGAAACCGTAGGCGCGGAAATAGTTGTTCAGCCGGCCGTGGCAGCCGATCCCGGTGACGATTACCAATTCCTCGGGCTCGATGGCGAGGGCCACCGCCGCCCTCTTGAGAGCGTCGAAAACACCGAATAGGCCACAGCCGTTGCACCAGGTGGGATCAAGCCGGTGGTAGGATGCTTTCACTTTCATCGGCGTGACCTCAGGACGGGCTCGACGATTTCCCTGGGCGTGAACGGAAGGGTTGAGTAGTTCAGGATGTTGTTGAGCTCAGCACAGGGGCTGACCTGGCTCTTGATCAAAGTGGCCAACTCGCCCGAAAAATTGTGTTCGACGACAAAGATATCCCGGCTCTCCGCCAGGAACGCCCTGACTTCGGCGGCCGGGAAAGGCCAGAGGGTCCGGAGCTGGAGAAAACGCGAAGGGACGCTCTTCGCTCTCAGCTGCTCCACGGCTTCGAGGATCGCGCCTAGTGTCGAGCCGAACCCGATGAACCCGACCTCGGCTTTCTGACAGCCCCAGACCTGAGGAGCGCAGAAGTCCGGGGAAGCCTGGTCCAGCTTGCGCATGCGTTTTTCCATCATCCGGCGGCGATTCAAAGGATCTTCGTCCCGGTAGCCCTTTTCATCGTGCTCGAGGCTCTCGGCCAGGTGGACTCCGTTCTTCCAGGAGGGCAGGGACCGCGGGGAGATCCCGTCGGCCGTTATTTCATACCTCTTGAAGTCCGCCGTGCCCAGGAGTTCCCCCGTGCTGAGCAGCTTCCCGCGCTCGATCCGGACCCCGGAAAAATCGAAAGCCCTGGTCGTCCGAAAGTTCTGGCCCATGTCGAGCTCGGTGAGGATGATGACCGGACACTGGTACTTGTCCGCCAGGTTGAACGCCCTGACCGTCAGCTCGAAGCACTCCCCGACCGTCCCGGGCGCCAGGACGATGCGGGGGAATTCGCCGTGGGAGCCGAAGATCCACTGCAGGACATCGCCCTGCTGGCTCTTGGTCGGCATCCCAGTGGCCGGACCCATGCGCTGAACATGGGCGATGACGGCCGGGATCTCGGCCATGCCGGCCAAGCTGAACGCTTCCATCATGAGCGAGGCACCCGGCCCGGAGGTCGAGGTCATCGCCCGGGCGCCGGCGAAGGACGCTCCGAGCGTCATGTTAAGGGCCGCCAGCTCGTCCTCGGTCTGGACCACCGCACCGCCGAAACCCGGCAGGTAGTGCACGAGCCACTGCCAGATCTCAGTGGCCGGACAGATGGGGTAGGCGGCGAAATACCGGCAGCCGGCGGCCAGGGCGCCCAACCCGATGGCTTCGTTCCCGGAGATGAGAACCTGGTCGTCGTCCGCTTTTTTGGCCAGCGGATGTCGCTCTGTTTCGGCGGTGATCTCTCTGGCCTTGTCGTAGCCGAAACGGGCCGCCTGGACGTTCTTGCGCACGACCTCCTCCCCCTTTCGCTTCAGGAACATCTCGGAGATAATCCCATCGAGGAGCGAAGCGTCGAGGTCGAGGACGTAGCTCAGTGCGCCGAGAGCGATGACGTTCTTAAAAATTTCCTGGCCGAACTGCTCCCGGGCAAGAGCCCGCAGGGAGAAGCGGTGAAACGTCCTGCCTAGCGTCTGCTCGGGAGGCGGTGTCGTCATTCCCTGACCGTCGCAGAAGACGATCCCGTTCGCGGCGATCTCGGGCAGATGGGCCAGGATCGCCTCGCAGTCGAAGGCCAGGAGGATATTCACCTGATCGCTCAGCCCGTAGATCTTATCCAGGGAAGCCCGGACGGTGTAGCACGTGGATTCGCCCCGAATGTTGGAGGGAAAATCGCGGGAGGTGACGATCTCCCAGCCGTGACGCTTGAGCACCTTGGCCAGGACATTGCCCGTGAACAGGACGCCGTCCCCAGCCTTGCCGGCAATCATGACGGCGAGGTCTTTGATCATTGATCTCTCATCCTGACTGGTCCACTCCAGGGCTTCCGGAGTGGGCCAATTGGACAACACATATTACTCCTCTTACCATTAAAATACAATATTTCTATAGGAATAGTAAGGTTTGTCCGCCGGCCTTCGCTAAACCAGCTTTCCCCGAGCCACCAGAACGACCCGGCCGCCAACGAAGACATCGATCTTTCCCGCCGCCTCGCCGGCCCGCAAAAGCAGGAGCGACGGCCGTCCGATTNNCGATCTCGTGTCCTTGCTCGACGCGGATGTCGATCCGCGGCCCGCCGAAATAGCGGTGCCGGACCAGATAACCCGCCAGGCAGCCGTTGGCACTCCCCGTGGCCGGATCCTCGCCCACGCCGTAGCAGTGGGCGAACACCCGGACGTTGAGGTCGTTTGCCGGGCTGTAGGCCTGGGGCGCAAAAAGGAGGAAAGCCTTCTTCTCGGCGGTCAGTCCGGCCAGCTTGTCCGCCCGGAATCTGCTCTTTCTTACCGCCTCCAGCGACCTGACGGGGACGATCACGAAAGGGATGCCGGTCGAAACCTCCTGGACCGGAAACTTCGGGTCCAGGTCATCCGGCTTCAACCCCAGGACTGGCGCTAGGCGACCGGCCTCCAACGTGATCCCGAACTGCGGCTGTATTTGCTTCATCCAGAGGACATCGGGCTTCCGGCCGCGATAGCCGAAAGTGACCGGGATGGGCCCGACCTTCAGGTTGAGGACGACCTTCCGGACCGGTTCCTTGATCAGGTCCTGCTGGATGACAAAGGCGGTGCCGAGAGTGGGATGCCCGGCAAAGGGCAGCTCCGAAGCGGGCGTGAAAATGCGGACATCGTAACCGCCCCGGCGTTTCTGATCGCCAAGGACAAACGTCGTCTCGGAGAAATTGATCTCCCGGGCGATCTTCTGCATGGCCGCTCCCGTGAGGCCTTCCGCCCGGCGCACGACCGCCAGCTGATTGCCGGCATATTTGTCTTCGGCAAAGACGTCCACGATGGAGAACACCAGTCCGCTCATTTTTTACCTCCCCATTCGCTCGAGAAGCCGTCGCAAGCGGGCTAGCCTCGCCCAGGCTATCAGACTCTGGCCCCGCCTCTGGAATCGAGACAAGCCAACGGGCTCAGCCGGTCTTCTAGGCCTTCTTCTTCATCGACTTTTCGCAGCAGACGAAGACATGCTCTTCGGCGCAGCCGCAGGCTTCATCGATGATGATGCGGTAGCCGCAGACGCCGCACTGGTAGGCGTCTCCCCGTTTCGTTTTCTGGACCGCCTTTTTTTTGGCTTTGGCTGGCATTAGGTACCTCCTGTTTTATTGTTATTTCCAATCCAAGAGGCGCTGTTCACCCTGGAGGCGGCGGACGGCCGCGACGTCCTGGCTGACCTCGAGACAGCCCCTGTACCGGCCCGCCTCATCGCGGACGGCGAAGTACCGGATATGGATGAACCGGCCCCTCGACTGGATCCAGAACTCGGCGACCTGCCGATCGCCCTTCCGGAAGGCTTCGAGGATGTGGTTGACGACGTGGACGCTGTCCGGCGGATGGCAATTCTGGACCTTCCGGCCGATGATCCCGGGGCTCCGCGGGAAGATGCGTTCGGCGCCGGCCGAAAAGTAACGGACGGAATCCGTCTCGTCGATGAAGGTGACATCGAAGGGGAGGTTCTTGAGCAGAAGGTTGACTTGCCCGAGAGTCAGAGCGCCGGTATCCAATTCCAACGCCGCCGCGGGCCGACGGTATTCCGGCGCGAGAGGCGCCTCCTCGACAGCCGCCGCCGGCTTCCACTCGGTCCCCGGATTCACCCAGGCATAGCCGATCTCCTCCTCCCCTTTTTTGACCCGCGCCCAATCCCTCTCGTCCAGGGCCTCGAGGCTCATCGGCAGGAGGATCTTCTCCTCCTTGTAGATCATGTCGGCCATTATCTCGGAGAGCCGGCGGCCTGCCGCCACGAGCTCGTCGGCCTTCTCATCGATGAGGAGCTCGCGGGTTTCCCGGATCATCATCCGGATATCGTCATGGATGGCCCACATGACCTTGGAGGGGCCGCTCACTCCTCTGGACTCGAGGAGCGGGAAGAGCTGGTTCTCTTTCTTGAGATAATGCTTCTCCACCTCGGCGATCTTTTGAAGGGCAGACTTGATCTCGGGCTGGAGTTTTTTCAAGCTGACACCGCCGTCGGCGGGCGTAACTCTCTCCAGGATCCCCTTGAACTCAGCCAGGATTTTCTCGAGCGCCCGGTTCTCCTCGGTCAAGGTATGGAGCGGATGTCCCGGGGTCGCGGAAGGAAGCGGCTGGCCTTCGAGCGATTCCTTGAAAACCTGGACATGGACATCGCACAGCCTTTTGACTTCCTCCTCGGGCATGCCCTCCTCGATCAGTTTCTGTTCCATCGCCGAAATCTCCGTCGGGCTGATATCTTTGATCAAAGCGGCGAAGCGCTTCTTCTGTTCCTCCAGGTCTCCGCCCCCGTGGAGCTCGCGGATGATGTCCTTGAGCACCTCCTGCCGGACCTCTTTGTCGTCGATGGGTCCCGGGGAGGCGCCGCCGGAATCGACTTCGACGTCTTCCCCGGTCACCCTCCTTATCTCCGCCTGGATCTTATGAAGGAGCTCGGAAAGCGGAAGGTCGCCGAAAGAGGCGACCTGATGGAGGGTCGCCACCCGGCCGATTGTCTTCCGCATGATCGGGCTCCGAAGCTTGGCAAAGCGCGGAGAAAGGCCGGCCAGGAAGTCCAGCAGGAAAGGGTATTTTTTTATCAGGTCGTCGATCTTCGTTCGGGAGTCGATTCTCATCAAGCCCTCCTTTTCAGATCGCTCAGGCCAGCTCTTTTCTCACCCGGTCGAGGTCGACCACGCCCTCAAGCTCTTCGTCGATGAGGAGAGAGTCCTTCCTCTCGACACCGGTCGAGACGAGGCAGACCCTGGCCTCGACCGCGTCCTCGATGAGTTTGACATAGTCGAGGAAGGCGGCCGGGAGGCGACGCCGGTCGGTGAGGTGATGGATTGGGGTTTTCCACCCTTTCATCATCCTGTACTTCGGAACGATCTTTTCCAGGATCCACGGTTCCGCCGGAAAAGCGTTCAAGCTCTCTCCTCTGTAATCATAGCCGATACACACCGGGATCTCCTCAAGAACGTCCAGGATGTCCGGCTTGGTCATTACGATCCGATCGATCCCGTTGATCCGGCAGCTATAGGCCACGGCCAGGGCATCGAACCAGCCACAGCGGCGGGGCCGTCCGGTGGTGGCGCCGAACTCACTCCCCCGCTCCGAGATCAGCCGCCCGCGGTCATCCTGGATCTCAGTCGGGAACGGGCCGCTGCCGACTCGAGTCGTATAGGCTTTGGCGACACCGAGGACCTCATCGATCCGGGTCGGGCCGATCCCTAGGCCCGTGGCCACACCTCCGGCCGTGGAATTGGAGGACGTGACAAAGGGGTAAGTGCCGTGGTCGACGTCGAGCAGTGCGCCCTGAGCCCCTTCGAACAGGACCGATTTTCCAGCCCGCATCTTGCGGTGGAGGAGGAGCGAAACATCGCCGATGTACCTGGAGATCCGGGACGCATGGCCGGCGAACTCTCCATAGACTTCTTCGCCGTCGACGGCCGGAAGGCCAGCCGCCCGGAAAAGAGCGTTTTTCTCTTCGAGGTTGGAGATGAGTTTTTCCCGGAAGACCTCAAGGTCGAGGAGGTCTCCAACGCGGATACCGCAGCGGGCGGCCTTATCTTCATACGAAGGCCCGATGCCCAGACGGGTGGTGCCGATTTTCTGGGCGCCCTTGCGCTCCTCGGCGATTTTCTCGACCACAGGGTGATAGGGGAGAATGAGATGCGCGTTGCGGCTGATGACCAGGCGGTCGTCGAAAGCCACGCCCAGCTTCTCGAGCGCCGCGACCTCTTTTAAAAAAGCGGGCGGGCTGAAGGCCACGCCGTTTCCGATGACGCACAGTTTCCCCGGATGCAGGATGCCGGAGGGGATCAGGTGGAGGACGATCTTCTGGCCTCCCATCCAGACCGTGTGGCCGGCATTGTGGCCGCCCTGGTAGCGGGCGATCACATCAAAAGAAGGCGCGAGCAGGTCGACGATCTTGCCCTTGCCCTCGTCACCCCNNGCCTATGATTCCTTTCTCAGTTCACTTTTCGCTCAGAACAGGAGCGATACCTGGGCCAGAAAAATATCGTTGTCAAGCTTGACCGCGGCTTCTTTGTTGAAGTCATACTCAACCTTGAACATGAAATTGGGTGCCGGCGAGAAAACTAACCCGACGGCCCAACGGCTGATATCCTTGGCTATGCCGACGAGGGCCAAGGGATCCTGGGGATCCTCCCCATGAAAGGGATCATTGTAGACAAGGGTCTGGTAGCTGACCAGGGGACTGAACTCCCCTAAGGTCAGCGAAGCAAGGACAAAATGGCCCTCCGCCGCTCCACGTTCGTAACCTTCTGGATTAGCGAGGTTAGCTTTCCCGTACTCATAGGTTAAGAGGATAGCTTCGGATTTCCAGGTGATGTCGGCGCCCCGGAGCTCCAGTTTCCTTTGGCCGGCGTCGTCATAATGGCCTCGGTAATAGGAAACGCCGACTTCGAAGCCCTGGCTCAGCGTAAAAAAGATCCGACCCCCGGCGGCCGGATCGCCGTTGTTATCTTTGAACTGCTGGCTGTCTTGAAGATCCCGGCCCTCGCCCAATCCGTTCCCCAGGTAGACCGAATAGCCCATGGACCCCCATTTGCCATCGACCAAAACACCGACGTCCCGCCAACTCTCCGGATAAAGAGCGGCCTGCGGCAGGGGCGTCTGGATAAAAGGGTTTTCATAAGGGCGATTGGCCGTGTTGTACTTTCCGAACGGAACGAGATAGAACCCGAGTTTCAGCTCAAAGGACTGGGAAGGAGCGATCCCCACCCAGGCCTCTTCAATCTCCAACCGGCTCTCTGATTTGAACCGAACCTCCAGGTCGTAAGTGAAGATGTCTGCGGCCAGTCCGGAAAACAAAAGGCCGGCCCGGACCCGGCCGAATGTCCCCTCCGGGAAATCGCTTTCTTTCTGCCCGTTCTCGTACTGGGCAGACAGGTACCCGTTGAGCTTGTATTGGGCGGCGGCCGGCAAAAAGAGAAGCAGGCAGCCCAGGATGACAAAGCCGGACCGGGTTTTCAGAGCACAGAAAAATCGAAGCTGTCGTCGAGGAAGGTGTTTATCCATTGGTTGACCTTGATCTTTGCCGTCACGGCGCGGGCGATCTCGTTGATGCCTTTCTTTGTCCCCATCCAGATGGCCCCGACCAGGGCGCCGTCCTGGAGGACGACTTTCTTGTAGATCCCCTCCTCCTTCATAAATTTCCTGATTTCCTCGTAGCCCTGGCCTTCAGGGTTCGCCAGACCCAAGGACGTGACGTACAGGCCGACGACTTTCAGGGTGTTGGCGGGAATCGTGCCCTCGTATTTCTTTTCCTCACCCAGCATGTTGTAGGCGACCGTGCGGGCCTGGTCGAACGAAGCAGGGATGATGCCGTATACTTTTCCCCGGTGCTGGATATTATCGCCGGCCGCGAACACTTGAGGATGGCTCGTCCGCAGGCGGTCATCGACCACAAGGCCACGGTCCGTGGCCAGCCCGGCATCTTGAGAGAGTCCGAGGTTCGGCCGGACGCCGGCGGCGATAATGGCCATATCGGCGCTGATGTCCGTACCGCCCTTAAGCCGGATCCCACTGACATCTTCTTGACCGAGGATCTCTTCCGTGGTGACACCCAGCCGGACCCTTATCCCCAGGCCCTCGATCTGGCTTCGGAGAAGGGAGGCCCCCTGAACATCGAGCTGGCGCGGCAGCAGACGGTCGAAGAACTCCACGACTTCCACTTCGGCGCCCCGCAACCGGACGGCCCGGGCGATTTCCAGGCCCAAGAGCCCGCCGCCAATAATAACCACCCGGCGGTGGTCCTGGACATAGTCGATTATGGCCCGGGCATCGTCAAGGGTCCGGAGGGCAAAGACGCCCTTCTTGTCAACGCCCTTGATCGGAGGGATGGAGGAGGACGCGCCGTTGGCGACCAGCAAAACATCATAGGATTCACGTCTGTCCCCGTCCAGCTCCACTTCCCGGGATCGCGGGTGAATCTTGCGGACGGCGGTCCCGAGTCGGATATCGATCTTCTGCCGCACATGCCACTCCTCGGAAAAGGCGAAGATGCGCTCGTAGGGCAGTTTCCCGGCGATGTACTCGATCAGGTTGGGCCGGGGATAGTAGGGGTAATTCTCCTCGGCGAAAACCACGACCTCCACCTGAGGGTTCAGTTCCCGCAGTGTTTTAGCCGCTATAGTCCCGGCCAGGCCGTTTCCGATGATAACAGTTCTCATTCGAATTCCCCCTTGTTTGGCCCCCGGGCCAATCTAGGCTAATTTCTGAAAGAATTCCTTGGCTACACCGCACTGTGGACAAACCCAGTCCTCGGGGAGCTCTTCAAAAGGAGTCCCGGGCGCGACGCCGTTGTCAGGATCTCCTTTCTCGGGGTCGTAGATGTAACCACAAGCCTGGCATTCCCATTTCTCCATGACACATCTCCTTGCTAAGATCAGATTTCCCAATGCCCCGGGCGAGGATCAATCCTCCAAGAGGACATGCTTCTCGTACTCGAGCTCGAGGCGCAGCTTGTGGGTTTTTTCCTGTTTGGCCAGGAACTCGAACAGCGCCTTCTGCTCCTTGGTCATGGACTTCTTGGCGAGGTCGGAATAGAGGGCGACAGCCTTCTTTTCCTTCTTGGCGGCGAAGATCAGGAGGTCCTGGAAATTCATCTCCGGAGTCAGGGGCTCTTCCACGAGATAATCGCTGATCATCAGGTCTTTCACATCTTTGGTGGCCGAGGCTCGGACCTTGGCCTTGGTCAGACCCTGAAGGATCCTCTTGTGGTTCTTTTCCTCTTGCTGGAGGTCGGCCAGGAGTTTCTTAGCGGCCTCGTCCTCGGCGATCCGGCACAGCTTCCCATAGCTCTTGGCGGCCTCCTCTTCGCGCTGGATGGCGAAGTCCATAACGCCCTTAAGGCTTCCGAATTTCATGACGCAATTCCTCCTCTCAGAATATCTATCTCAGCCCTGATTTCTAAAGCTAATCGAAGAAAGGCACTATGAATTATAATGATTACACTGATTCTGTCAAACACAATGGGGGTCCATCCCAAAATCGCCGGAAGATACCGTTTCGCTATGGTTCGCTCCCCGTCTGGCCATCCATCAAGCTTCTCGAATCGCCATCATTGTTCTCTGCCGCTCCGCAATGGTCAAGCGGTAAAAAGCCTAAGAAGTGAAATCGCCGTTTCCTTTTCTCTGTCAATGTTTGACAGGTTCTTTTGGGTGTGATAGACAGGCTGTCTCAAAGGAGGAGGACGCTCTTTTAGCTTCGGACCTAGGGAGACGTAATGACTGCGCTGCGCCGCTGGCTGATCATGGCCTGCC
>DQHV01000090.1 GCA_003524335.1 Candidatus Aminicenantota bacterium
TGCCGATCGAGATCAAATCGGGAAAAATCGAAATGGGCGGGGTGACGGCCTTCTTAAAGAAATTCAAGATGGCGGAAGGGCTGATCATCTCCCGCGACAAAGCTTTCGTCCACGAGGAGAACGGCCGGAGGATCCGGGTCGTCCCGGCTCATGAGTTTTTCGCGTCCACAGAGCATGAGAGCTGACTAGATCAGCTCCTTCTTATATTTATCCTCGAGGCATTCATGGACCCGCCGGATCAAATCCTGGGCCGTTTTGATCGCGGAAATTGCTTCACGCTCTGTGGTGTGATTTTCCGATTCATAGATGAAATCATGTCTTTTGCGCCGCATCCGGTCAAAGCCAAGGAGGAGATCCCCATACTGATCGCCGAGTGCTTCGCGCATGAATTCGATGATCGTCTTGTGAGGATTCAATGTCGTAGGAAGGAACCCCGTCGAGTACATAAATGCCCGGCCAGCCCTAATCATGGCGTGGTAGGCAATAGTGAAGCTCCACGTCCGGTCGATTGAACTGAGCGCTTCCGCGGCTCGAAGGTCCTTGCAGGCCCTGTCCAGCTGTTTTGTGATCTGGTTATGATCCGGAGCCTGTTTCTTGATCAGGTGATCCCTCAACCATCTTTCGTAGTTCATTCTCTTCACCTATCAAGAAGACCTTTGGGATTGTCAGGATATTGAGCAGGAAAGGCTCGGCATTCTGGATATCCTTGATAATCTCTAAAGACGAATAGATCCGGTAATTTATCTCACGCTTCAAAGAACGCTCGAGCTCACCGAGCCGGCGCAAAATGGCGCTTTCGTTAGGTAAACCGACGATCATGAGGTCGATATCTGAAAGCGGATTCTCGCCGCTTTTGGCAAAGGATCCATAGATAAATGCGAAATCAATAGATCCCGACTCTCGTAAAACATCTTTGAGACTTCCGATCACGCCGAACGTCTTAAAAACGATGCTCTTAATCTCATCAAAGAGGGGGTAGTCCACGTTCGCGCGGAAGTACCTTGCATTGGCTCGATATTGGCTGACGAGGATGCCAGATCGCTCGAGACTGTAGAGTGTTCTTTGGAATACGCCGGGTTTCTTGCCGAGAATCCTGCCGATTTCCTGAATATAAAACTCCCGGCCCGAATTCGTGTAGAAGAGCCTCAGTAGAAGAGCCGCGTTCTTGGAGAGCTTGAACATGGAAGTCCCGCTTATATGCTAAACGCATATAATTATATACAATAAGCATACATTTATCAAATTCGAGTCCACGCAGGATTCCAAGCCAATCGGATTACCGCCCCGGATAAGGCCGGAGATCGCAAACCTACTGCATCTCCTTGATCTTGACGTTCCGGAAGTAGATCGGCGCGCCGGCGTGCTTGCCCTGGAAGCCGATCCGTCCCTTGGTCGCGAGCTCGGCCTTGGGCCGGCTGAGCCAGGCCGGCATCTCGCCGCCATCCGGGTTGGCCTTGGCCGAGGTCCACAGGCTCATGTCCATATCCGTGACCGTTTCGCCGTTGAGGACGACGGAGATCCGCTTCCCGGCGCAGGTGATCGTATAGCGGTTCCACTCGCCGGGCTTCTTGACGGCGCTCTTTGCCGGGGCGAGGTGTCCGAAGATCGCGCCGCAGTGCCAGGTGGCCGGCGCCTTGGCCCACTCGTCGGCGAAGTCGTCGGCGACCTGGATCTCGACCGAGTTCGGGATCCAGTTGGCGACGTCGGAGCAATAGACGATGACGCCGCTGTTCGTTCCCGGCGCCGTCATGAACTCGAGGTCGAGGACGAAGTTCTCGTAGTCCCGTTTCGTCCAGATGGCCTGGTCCTCCGAGGCCGTGAGGACGCCGTCGGCGACCGTCCAGATCCCGGCCGGGAACTCTGCGTTCGAGAGGTCGGGGGCGAAGAGGTCGGCCCACCGCGGCTCCCGAGGCGCGGCGGCCGGGGCCGCGGATTCCTCGGCTTTCTTGCAGGCCGCCGTCGCGGCGATTGCGAGGGAGAAGGCAAGACAGAGAATAATGAGGGATCTCGTGCGCATGGTCGGGCTCCTTTCTGCGGGCTCGGCCCCTAAGTTTATCAGGTTCCTGCCCTGGACAACCAGTTAAAGATACCCGAACGTGAGGACACATGCTCAGGGTCCGTGTCTCCCCACTCGCGCTTCCCCGTTCGCCCTTGCCAAGGCCGACGCTCCTGGTCTATCCTTGAAACCCGAATCCTTCGAGGAGGTCCCGCCATGAGCCGATGCGTCCGTGGAGCGATCCCGGTCCTTATCGCCCTGGTCGTGCTGATCGCAGCATGCGCGCCGAAACCGGCCGCGACCGTCCCTGCCGCGAAGCGGCCGCTCGTCCTCGGCATGCACGCCCTTTGCGAGACCGACGCCGACGCCCGGGTCCTCGTCGGCGAGATCCCCGCGCTGGCCAAGCGCGGCGTCAACCTGCTCATCGCCGAGGTCGATTACTGGTACGACTACGCTTCCCATCCGGAGCTAAGAATGGAGAATCCGGTCAAGAAGGAGACCGTCAAGGCGCTCGTCGCCGCGTGCCGCTCGCACGGCATCCGCCTCGTGCCCCAGTTCCAGAGCCTCGGCCACCAGTCCTGGGCCGAGAAAACGTTCCCTCTGCTCATCAAATATCCCCAGCTCGACGAATCTCCCGGAAAGTACGCTGGCAACAAGGGCACGGACCCCTGGGGGACCGAGTTCTACTGCCGGAGCTGGTGCCCCCTCCACCCGGACATCCTGCCCATCGTCAACGACCTCTACGACGAGCTCCTCGACGTCTTCGAGGCCGACGCCCTCCACATCGGCATGGACGAGGTCTTTATCATCGCCGACGCCGACTGCCCCCGCTGCGCCGGCAAGCCCACGGTCGAGCTCTTCGCCCGGGCGGTCAACGACGCCCATGACCACATCGTCGGGAAGCGCGGCAAGGAGATGATGATGTGGGCCGACCGCCTCCTCGACGGCAAGGCCGCCGGCTACGGACTTTGGGAGGCGTCTATGAACGGGACGGACAAGGCCATCGATATGATCCCCAAGGATATCATCATGTGCGACTGGCACTACGAGACGAAATACCCGCTCCAGGCGACGCCCCGGTCGACCTTCCCCTCGGTCAAGATCTTCACAGACAAGGGCTTCCGGGTCCTGCCAACCAGCTTCCGCAACGTCAAGGCCGTCAAGTCGTTCATCGACCAGTCGCTGGCCGTGCCCTCGGACAAGGTCCTCGGCCATCTCTGCACGGTCTGGCACCCCCTGGCCAAGGGCCAATACGCCAAGCTGCCCCAGCTCAGGGCCGCTTCCAAGAAGATCAAGAAAGCGAGAGGCTGATCCCGGGCGTTCGGCGAGTCACTTTGCCGTGGTGACAAGATTCCGCCGGCGCAACTCCTCGAGCCCCTTCTCCCAAGGGCCGGCCGCGGCCCAGAGATAGTAGGAAAAGTAGCGGACCGTCTTCTGGAAGATGGGCACCCACGGCTGGAACTCGGCGTAGTAGTGCGCCGACTCGCCGTTGGAGGGGTGGTTCATCCACATGTGGAGGAACTCCGGCTCGCTCACCGGGAAGGCCCCGACGAAGGAGACGTCCTCGACGGTGTCCCGTCCGGCGTTCCACCCCTCCTTGAGGAAGAACACTTCGCCGAAATACTCCTCGGGGCGCATCCGGACCTCCCGGAGCCCCGCCTTCGACGGCACGACGAAAACATCCTCGGTCCAGTGCTTCTCGCCCAAGGCTAGGATGGGCTGGGGCCCGAGCATGTTCAGCTCGGGATTGCGGAACTCGAGGGCGAAGCGGACCTCGAGCAGCGGGGAGCCGCCGTCGAGGGTGAAGATCTTTTCCATGCGGTTGCCGTAATAGTCCGCCCACATCCGGACCGACGCGGACGTCCCGCCGGCTTTGACCACCTCGGCGTCGTAGACCTTGTGGGTCTCGATCGAAGCCTGGCCGAGGAAGTCCTCGAAGCCGCCGTAGGGATAGAAGCCTCTCTCGCGGAACGGCCGCCTGTCCGAGTGCTCCTTTTCCGGCCAGAGCTTGAACAAGACGTTGTCGTTTTTCTCAAGCTCTGGCCGGAAAAGGAGCA
>DQHV01000138.1 GCA_003524335.1 Candidatus Aminicenantota bacterium
ATCCCCGCCCACCTGGAGGTCGTTCTCCGCAAGAAGCTGATAACGCGCGGCTAAGAAGGGACCGGACGCCCAGATGATGCGATGTCTTTGGGGCAAGGAAGAAAAGAATTCTCTGGCCTGAAGGAAATGTTCCTTCTCGGCGGTTCGGCCGAGGGTGATGACGATTTCGTTGAGATAAGGGATCTCTCTGAGGTTCTTCATGATGCCCTGGATCGCGGGAGACCCCAACTCGGCCGGGGTGATTGGAAGAACGAGGGCGATGCGGCGGTGACGGCTGAATTCGACGAGCTCCTGCTCCATCCGGTCCAGGCCCACCGTCTTAAGTCGGTGAAAAGTCGTGATGACTCCGGTCTGATAAAAATCAGCCATGGCAACCTCCAGATTTGGATTCTTCAGCCGGTGAGGCGTTCCGCGAGCTCGCGGACCGCCACGGACCAGCCGATGGGCCCCTCCCCCGGCGCCAGGATCAGGTTGTCCATCCGGATGGAGGGTTCGTACCGTCCTCCCGGCTTCTGGACGAGGACGGGAAAATCGACATTTTCGAGCAGAGGCAGGTCATTGGGGCTGTCCCCGAGGCCGATCGTCCGGGGAGTGATTCCGTCCGTTCGAGCATAGATATCCTTTACCAGCCTGACCGCCCTTCCTTTGTCGTTATCGCCGGTGAGATGAAAGAAGCGCCCCCGGGATATGCTCAATCCGGCGGATTCGGCCATCTCACGGACGGCATCCAGGTTGGCGGCCGGGTCGTCCAGAACAAACGGCTCATCATATTCCCTCTCCTTCGCCCGGGCCGCCTCCTCGAAGGAGAGCCCGGTGAGACGGGCCACTTCTTTGATGGTCAGGTCGGAGAAGCCCCGCAGCCGGCCCGGCAGGCGTTCTTTCATTCGGGAAAAAACACTCAAGATCCGGGAGTATGAAGTCCCCATCTCGACGATGAGATACCCGGAATCCGTCCTGGCAGCCTCCAGTGCAATGGAGAAATATCCTTCCGGAACGAAAACGGCCCCGCCGTTTTCAACGACAAAGGGGTCGGTGTTGCCAAGTGCCTCCCTGATTTCCTCGACCTCGGCGCGGGTCTTGCTTGTGCAGATGATCAGAGGGATGCCCGATTCTCGCAGCAGGCGGAGAGCGGGCCGGGCCGGCTCAAAGGAATAAGTCCGGCGGTCGAGGAGTGTCCCATCGAGGTCGGTAAAGACAAGAATCCGGTTGTTCATTTTCTTCGCAGCCGATTATTGGTAACGACGCTACGAAACAGACTTACTGGGAAGCCGGCTTCTGCTTTCTTGGAACTTTTACATTAGCAGACTTTTTCTCTCTTTGTCAAAGAGAAATATTGAGCTCCGCGTCAAGGATAAGATAGAATGGAAGATGAAGAGGTCACAGATGGCTTATAACACAGCGCTGCGTCGCTACACGGCCAAGCGAATCGAGGAAATCCGGAACGCCGATATCCTGATTGGCATCCCCTGTTACAATAACGAAAAGACGATCGGACATGTCATCCAGATGGTCACCCACGGGCTGGATAAATACTACCGGAATTTCCGGTGCGTGATCTTTATCGCCGACGGCGGCTCGACGGACGACAGTCGGGAGGCGGCCAAGGAATTCCAGATCAAGCCCTGGCAGGAAAAAGTTGTCTCGATCTACAGAGGGCCCGCCGGCAAGGGGACGGCTTTGCGGTCCGTCTTCGAAGCGGCCCGGACGCTTCAGGTCCGCGCCTGCGCCGTCGTGGACGCCGATCTGAGGAGCATCACCTCGGACTGGATCCAGCATCTTCTGGACCCGGTGATCAGCCGCGACTACCAATTCGTCGCGCCCGTCTATTTGCGACACAAGTACGACGCGACGATCACCAACAACATCGTCTACAATTTGACCCGCGCCCTATACGGCAAACGGATCCGGCAGCCCATCGGCGGGGACTTCGCTTTCTCCAGAGATGTGGGCAAGTTTTATGCCGAACAGGACGTCTGGGAGACCGACGTCGCCCGCTACGGCATCGATATCTGGATGACGACCACGGCCATCACTCAGGGCTTCAAGCTCTGCCAATCCAACCTCGGCGTTAAAATCCACGACACCAAAGACCCGGCGCAGCATCTGGGATCCATGTTCCGTCAGGTTCTTTATGTTCTATTTGCGCTCATGGAGCGTTTCGAGGGCTCTTGGAAGAACATTACGGGAAGCGAACCGGTGGAGACTTTCGGTCACAAGAATTCCATCGAGCCCGAGCCGGTCGGCGTCGACCTGGAGGCGATTATCGAAAAGTTCAAGGTCGGATTCCAGCAGTTTTCATCTCTCTGGAAGGAGATACTTTGCCCAGACTGCTTCGCCGAAATCCAAAAGGCGAGTGGTCTCGGCGCTCATGATTTCCATCTGCCGGCCCCGGTCTGGGTACGGATCCTCTACGAGCTGGCCGCCACGTTTCATGCCTGGACCCATAACCGATTCAAGATCATCGAGGTCGTCACGCCGCTCTATTACGCCCGGGTGGCGTCTTTCGTCCGAGAGACCTGGGATATGACATCGGAAGGGGCCGAAAGCTTGGTCGAAGACCAGGCCCTCCAGTTCGAAGAGCATAAAAACTATCTTCTTCGGGTCTGGGCTGAGAAATCCCGGGTCTGAAGCGATGGACATCGTCCTGGCTTCGCAGTCGCCTCGCCGACAGGAGCTTCTCAAGAAGATCGTGCCGCTGTTCCGCGTCGTGCCGAGCGGGCTCGACGAGGACGAGTTCCGGGAGAAAGACCCGCTCCGATTTGCCCTGCGGGCGGCGGAAGCGAAAGCCAGAGAGGTCGCCGACAAAAACCCTTCCTCGCTGGTCATCGCGGCCGATACAGTCGTGCACCTAAGGGAAGAAGTCCTCGGCAAGCCGAAGGACCGCACCCAGGCCGAAGAGATGCTCCGTCGGCTCTCCGGCCAGAAACACCGCGTCATCACGGCAGTGGCGCTCTACAGGAGGGACCAGGATTTGCTCCTCACGGGTTACGAGATCAGCTATGTCACGTTCAAGATATTGAGTGATGATGAGATCAAGCTCTATCTCGAGTCGAGTGAATACCTGGACAAGGCGGGAAGCTACGCCGTCCAGGAAGTCGGCGATGTCTNNCAAGGAGACTACGAGAATGTCGTCGGGTTTCCGGTCGCGAGGGTCAAGAAGCTGCTGGACGACTTCCAAAGTGCGGGTGACGTCATTTCCATCATCGATATCGCCCTGCCCCACGATTGGGGGGTCGGCAAGATCGGCGGTATGGTGACCTTTGTGCCTGGAGCCGTTGTCGGGGACCGGGTTCACGTCATCGTCTCCAAGGCCAAGAAGCGACTACGCTATGGAAAGATCGTACGCTTCGATTCTCACTCCCCTTTCCGGGTCGAACCCGAATGTCCCCACTTCGGGGCCTGTGGCGGCTGCGCGTTCCAGAATCTAACCTACACCAAGCAGCTGGAGTTCAAGGAAAGCTATCTCCTTCGGACGCTGCAGAAGATCGGCCGCCTGTCCTTGGATGATGTCGAGCGCGGACTCATGACTCCGTCTCCTACCGAATACTATTACCGGAGCAAGATGGAATACGCCTTCGGGGGCGAAAAGGGCGAAATCTTCCTCGGGCTTCGCGAGCGGGCGTCGCCCATCGAGAGATACAGGAAAAGAACAGTGGCCCTCCGCACTTGTCCCATCTTCAGCCGGGCCGTCGAGAAAATATTCCCCGTCCTCCTCGATTTTGCCAGGCGCTACGGGCTGACCGCCTACGACCCCATGGCCAGGACCGGATACCTTCGGAATCTCGTCCTCAGAGAAGGCAAGAGCACAGACGAGATCCTGGCCGTCCTGGTGACCAAAGCCGGAAAAAAACTGGACCTTGAGGACACGGTCAGAAAGTTCGGGGAACAGACCCCCCAGGTTAAGAGCTTCTGGTGGGTCGAAAACGAACGAGTTTCCGACTTCGTCGATTTCGCCGGCAAAGTCCACATCTCTGGAGCGCCATTTATCGAAGACGTCCTGGGAGGGCTGCGTTTCAGGATCTATCCGGAAACGTTCTTTCAGCCCAACCCCCGGGGAGCGGAGGTTCTCTACGGCCGGATCGCCGCCGAGGTCCGGGCTCTGGGAGCGCGAAGGGTGCTCGGCCTCTACTGCGGCTCCGGATCGATCGAGCTCTCGGTCTCCCGGGCTGCCGGGGAGGTCGTGGGGATCGATTCGGAGAGCACGAATATCGCCGCGGCCAAGGAGAACGCCGCGCTCAACGACATCCGGAACTGCCGCTTCATTGAAGGACGCATGGAGACTGTGCTCAAGGAGGAAACGTTCGCGGGCTTTGATCTGCTCATCCTGGACCCGCCTCGGGCGGGCCTCAGCCCCAAGGGGCTGAAGCAGATCATCGGTCTGGACATCCCGAATATGATCTATGTTTCCTGCAACCCCGCCGCGTTTGCGCGCGACCTAAGCCTGCTCGGAGAAAAGGGTTATCGCCTCCGGAAACTGGGCTGTTACGATTTCTTCCCCCACACGCCCCATCTCGAATCTCTCGGCATTCTGGCAAAATAGGCTCAAGGAACCGGCCCGGTCAGCCGAGAATTGCCTTTATGCTGTTTGGTCAGCGCATTTTGGCAATAATACTGTAAATGTGCTCCCTTTCCCCAGCTCACTTTGAACCATTATCCTACCGCGGTGAGCCTCAACAATCTCTTTGACAATCGCCAATCCAAGTCCAGTACCCTCTATCTGGTATGATTTTGCATTCGGAGATCGATAAAATTCATCAAAGATCTTGGACAAATCTTCTGGAGCGATACCGATGCCCGTGTCTGATACATGAATTTCAATATAATCCTCCTTCTGTTTCGCAGATATGGTGATCGTGCCAGGCTCCTCCGTATACTTTGAAGCGTTGTTCAACAAATTGGAGAATACTTCATTAAGACCCGAACGGTCGGCCCAGACTTGAGGAAAATCCGAAGGAATATGAATATCTATCACAATATTCTTCTTGAGGGATTTGGCTCGAATTTCGGCAATGATCTTTGTCATAAGGTCGGCCAACTGAACGGGTTCAATATGATAAGCCCCTTTGGCGGACTTACGATAAGAGAGCAACAAATAATCATCGAGCAGCTCGAGCATCGTCGAACTCCTCCGTTCGGCCGTCTCTATCAATGCCTCCTGTTGATCGCTCAGTTCAGAATGGGGCTCTCGCAGTATCAAATTCAGGCAGCTTTTAACAACCGAAAGGTGAGACCGCGAACCATGTTCTATTCTTCTCATAAAGTCCGATTTCATATTATCGAGTTCTCGAAGCTTCTTATTGGCTATGTTGAGCATTTCATTCGCCTGAGTCAATTTCTCGGTGGCTCTTTTCACTTCATTTTTTAACTTCAAATTCCACTGTTCAATTTCCTCACGGGAATTCTTTAGGCTCACGCTCATGTCATCAAAAGAATTGGCCAGCCTTCCTATCTCATCGGAATGGCGACTTCGGATTCGATAGCTGAGGTCTCCGCTGGCTATTTTTTGAGTGCCTTCCATCAGTTTATGAATCGGAGCATTAACAAAGGCCATAATAATCAGGCCGGTGCTGACCGCAATCATCAGGAAAGAAAATATCAAGGATAATAGGATTTGTCTTTGGCCGGTCCCAATCAGTTCGTCAAATTCGGCTAGAGACAATAAAATATCCATCACTCCCAGGACTTTTTGTTCCTTGGGATGAAAATGGCAGGCACTATTAAAACATTCGGGCTCGTTATAGATGGGATTGATTATGCCAAGTACTCGAGTCCCCTTCTCTGATATAAATATCCTGGTCTTGTCTTGGCTGGAGAGGCTTTTCAAAGGATCTTTGGCCTGATGACAGGTGGAACACGCCTCCTGCTGCCTATCGATAAACCTGCCGATATCGGCCGCGGAATCGGCAGCAATAATGCTTCCTTTCTTGTCAAATATCCTAACGCTTTCAATCCCTTCTTGTTTTCCTATCTCCTCTAAAGTCCTCTGAACGTAATCGGTCCTGGTGGTTAACATGTCATATTTGATGCTCCTCTCGATGGTCTGGCTGAGTTGAACCGCATTTCTCTGTATTCCCTCAATAAGGTGTTTTTTCTGCAGATTAATGTTTACGAAAGCAATAATTCCCATTGTTAGAACAAGAATCGTGCCTATGTAAAAAATTAATTTTGCCGCTAAATTTTTTCTAAGCATAAGGAAGGATATGGCAACCAATCACGGGTCTTTTGCGTTAATTCATGGCCTAAACTGCTAAATCATCCGATCCAGAATTTTTTGGACATTCAGCCTTTATCTTCTTATTCTATTTAATAATCTTTCGATCCTGTCGAACAAATCCTCAGGTTGGGGCGGCTTGTCAATGTAATCATCCGGTCCTACCAATCCCTGTTCAGCTGGATTAAAAGCAAGTCTGGAGCCCGCCTTTTCTTTCACCGCAGAGATAAAAATGATGGGAGTGTTTTTCAATTCATGGAATTTTTCAGAAGTCTTAATTTCATGACATAAAGAATATCCGTCAAATATAGAATCCATCATAATGTCAAGAAGAATTAAGTCTGGCTTCTCGGCTAGAAGCTTCTCTCTGGCTTCGAGGGGGTTCCTGGCTGTGACTATATTGTATGATTTTGATTCTAACGTAAGGGATATCACTTTCCTAAAATCAGGATCATCGTCAATGACAAGAATCTTAGCTCCCGGTTTACTCATTTTCACTGCCTCAGCCTCCTTTATCAAGATATTCGTTTTGTCCGGCAACTTATTAATT
>DQHV01000324.1 GCA_003524335.1 Candidatus Aminicenantota bacterium
GCCGTGGACCTGGGCCCAGCCCGTGATCCCGCACTTGACCTTGTGCCGGAGCATGTAGTTGGGGATCCGGTCGGCGAATTCTCGGACAAATTCGGGGCGCTCCGGACGGGGGCCGATCAGGCTCATCTCGCCCCTGAACACGTTGATGAGCTGGGGAAATTCGTCGATACTGAATTTCCGGAGGAAGCGCCCGACCCTGGTCATCCGCGGGTCGCCGGGGCGGCTCATCACCGGCCCGGACCCCTCTTCGGCGTCGCGGAACATCGTCCGGAACTTGACCATGCTGAAGCGGCGGCCGTCCATTCCCATCCTCTCCTGACGGTAGAAGACGGGCCCCGGAGAGGTCAGTTTGACCAGGATGGCGACCACGACTAAAAGAGGCGAAAGGATGATCAGGCCTAGGGAGGAGACGATGACGTCCACCACCCGCTTGACCACACCCTTGCCGCCTTTCAGGGCGACATCGTCGATCGAGATGACGGGGAATCCATCGAGGTCCTGGATGTTGGCCTTCAGGGTGAGGAGCTGAAACAGGTCGGGGATCAGGCGGATGTTGACGACGTATCGGTTGGCGACCTTGATCGTCTCCAGGATCTTGCCGTAATTGTTCAGGTCCAGGGCGACGAAAACCTCGCTGATCTCTCCCCTCTCCAGGATCGGACCGAGGTCTTCGAGACGGCCGAGCACCTCCACGGCGCCGTCGATTTCGACTTTCTCGCCGACGGGCCGGTCATCGTCTAGGAATCCCTTCAGCCGGAAGCCGAGGTCCTTGTAGACGAGGATTTTCTGGGCCACCGCCCTCCCCATTTCCCCCGCCCCGACGACAAGGACATTCTGCAAGTTCAGCCCTTTGGCGTACCGCCTCTTCATGAAAAAAAAGATCTGGTTGCGGAGGAAGGTGATCAAGAAGATCGCGACGACGAAATAGACGGCCAGGAAGCCGTGCGAGATTTTGAAAGTCACTCGGAAGAGCGGTCGAGGGCCCTGGCTGTAGCTGTAGAGATAGCTCATGATCCCGAACACATCGATGGCGATGGTCAGGATGGCGTTCAGACAGATGGCCAGGAAGTCATCGATCCTGGCCCGCTGGAGGCGGGTCCGGTAAAATCCCTGGAAGTAAAAGATCAGGAGATGGGTGGCCAGGAAAAGAGGGAAGACGACCACGTACTGCCGGAAAGGCGGGATCCCCTTGGCCGGGTCGACGGGGATAATGTAGGCGTAAAAGCGAAAAAGGTAGGAATAAAAGAAGGAGATGATGATGCCAACCACATCGCTGAAAACGAATAGCCCGACGAGGCCGAAGCGCTTCTTCTGGATCACTTCTTCCCCTTGAATTCAGTCCATTTCTGTTCGAGATAGGCCGCCAATTTTTCTTGAAAGGCCCGCCGAGAAAACTTCGCGGCATTCGCGCGGATAGCGGCCTCATTAAATTTCAGGCCCCGGAATTTGTCAAGTGCGGCCCGCAGGCTCGAGGCCGTGAGTTCGGGAAAAAAGAGGCCGGTCTGGCCCGGAAGGATGCTCTCCAGGGCGCCGCCGCGGCCAAAGGCGATGACCGGCGTCCCGCAGGCCTGGGCTTCCAGGGCCGTGATCCCGAAATCTTCTTCGCCGGGAAGAAGCAGCGCCCGGGCCTTCCGATAGAGGGAACGGAGGTCTTCGGCCGGGACCTGCCCGAGAAAGGAGACGTTCGGGCGGGCCATCCTCTTGAGCTTTCTGAGTTCGGGACCGGTGCCGACGATCCTGAGCTTCTCTCCCGAACTGTTGAAGGCTTCAATGGCCAGGTCGATCCTCTTGTAGGGAACGAGCGCCGAAACGATCAGATAGTCGGCGCTTTTCGGCATGTCGGTGCCGGGCCGGAAGAACTCCGTGTCCGCCGGCGGATGGATAACATCGGCCTCCCGGCGGTAGTACTTCCAGACGCGCCGGGCGACGTTTTCGGAGTTCGCGACAAAATGGTCGACGCGGGCCGCGGACGATTCGTCCCAAACTCGCAGCCGGTGCATGACCGGGGGGATGAACCGGCGCGAAAAAAAGGATAGCTGATCCGGAGAGAAGTAGGCGAAATACTGGTTCCAGGCATAGCGGATCGGCGAATGGATGTAGCTGACGTGCAGGGCGTCAGGAGGGGGGATAGCGCCCTTGGCGACGCAGTGCGAGCTCGAGACGACCAGGTCGAAACCTCCCAGGTCAAACAGCTCGACAGCCAGGGGGAAGAGAGGCAGGTAGTGCCGGTACTTCTTCTTCAGCAAGGGCAGCCTCTGGAGAAAGCTCGTCCGGATATCGCGGCTCTCGATAACCTCAGACTGGCTTCCCTTGAAATGGAAAAGCGTGAAGATCGGAGCCTGGGGAAAAATTTCCGCCAGGACCTCGAGCACTTTCTCGCCGCCCCGCTGGCCGGTCAGCCAGTCATGGACCAGGGCGACCTTGATGTTGTCCATTGACGTTGATTATAAATTGAATTGAAACCAGGGTCAAACCTAAATGGCTCGGGTATGGGATTCGTCAGCCCGCTCGGTTCCCCAGCGAGGAACCTCGCTCCGCATCCTCCTTCGCTCTTCTCTCCTTTCAATCGAGAAACCATACCCGCTCCGACCTTTTTCCGAAACGTCTACCATTTTTTGG
>DQHV01000311.1 GCA_003524335.1 Candidatus Aminicenantota bacterium
GGGAGGGTCTTCGGATCGGGAGAGAGACGGTCCGCCGCTGGCTGCGCGAGGCGGGAATCCGGCCGAAACGGCGTCGCCGGCCACCCCAGCACCGCAGCCGGCGTCCGCGCCGACCTCAGATCGGACTCCTCATGCAGTGGGACGGCAGTCCNNTTCCGGCCCCAAGAGGATGCCATCGGCTATCTGAGACTCTTGGATATGGTCCTGAGGCGGCACGGAGTCCCCGCGGCCGTCTATCAGGACCGCCACAGCGCTCTCTTCCGCAACGATAACCACTGGAGCCATGAGGAAGAACTGGCCGGCGTACGCTTCCCGACTCACGTCGGCCGGGTCCTTCAAGAGCTGGGCACGGAAACTATCCCCTCTTTCTCTCCCCAGGGGAAGGGTCGCATCGAGCGCCAGGGCGGAACGTTCCAGGATCGCCTCATCGCCGAGATGGCCCTTGAAAACATCACCGAAATCGATCCGGCCAACGCCTGGCTGGAGGAGGTCTACCTGGATCGCTTCAACGCCCGCTTCGCCAAGAGGCCAGAGCTGCCTGGTACAGCCTTCCGTAAAATCAATGCCGCCCAGCGCTATCAACTCGTCTCCTTCGCCTACGAAGCCACCGTGGCCAACGACAATACCGTCCGCCTCGGTGGCCTGATCATCGATCTCCCGCCGGGACCTCGCCGCCGCAGCTACGCCCGCCGCCGCGTCTTGGTCCGTCAGCACCTCGACGGAGCTTGGACGGTCTGGCTCGAGGAACACTGCATCGGACGCCACAGCCCGACGCCTCTGCGAGAGCCGTTCCGGAGTCGACGGCCCCATCAACCCGGCGAGACTCGTAGCACCCGACACATCCTCCAGGTGTATTACCAAACAACGCCCGCCCCCAATCCCGGGGGACATTTTAGCTTGGCAGTTGAGGGGACATCTTGACAAAGCTTAGACACCGGAGCAGTAACCGCTCTCAGCTTGCGGCCTTAAGCAGCAGGGGAACGGCGAGTTTGAAGGGCTGAGATTGCCCGTCCGGGGACAAGGGGTCTGGAACCTGACACAAGGGGACCTCGTGTACGTGGANNTTACCACATGCGCCAATACAGGAAGACCGTGACGGCGCTGAGGACGGCGAGCTGCAAGCGCCAGTCGCGCCAGCCCTCGAAAGGAGCCCACTTCGCCTTCCAATCGACGGTCGTAGTGGCCAGCTTTTCGTCGGCCGCCCTCTTGGTGAAAGCGGAGACTGTAAAGAGCACCGCGATGATGATGAGCGTCCCCCACAAGCCGCGCCAGGTGTAGTTGGCCGTGAGAGTGTGATGGAGGAACGGGAAAACCGCCCTGGCCGCTTCCGGGCCCCGGATCATGCCGATGAGCTGGTCGGTTACGTACACGGCGGCCGCCAGGAAACCGACGACAAACGAGGCGATCGCACCCTTGACGGTGACGCGCTTGCTAACGATGCCGAAAAAGATGGCCGGCGTCAGGGGCATCACGAGGAAAATCGAGATCGCCTGCAGGTATTTGTACAGGCCTTCCTGGTTCTTGAAGACGAGATAGGCCGCGCCGACTCCGAGAACGGTGGCCGCGACAATGGCCACTCGACCGAGATAAACTTGCGTTTCTTCCGGGGTCTCCGGTCGCGCCCGCAGGATGAAATCCTTGACAACCATGGTGGAGATCGAGTTCATGACCGCCAGGATGGAGGAGATAAGCGCTGCCAGGAGCGCGGCCAGTACCATGCCCCGCAGGCCGCTCGGCAGGATGTCGTTGAGGAAGGTCATGAACGTCGTCTTGGGTTCGCGCCCAGGATAGAGAGCCAGGCAGATGAGCCCCGGCATGGCGAAGATGAAGACCGGGAGCAGCTTGAGAAACACGGCGAACATCGCACCCCACCTTGCCTGCCGCAGGTTGGGCGCGCCGAGGAGCCGCTGCACGTTCACCTGGTCCATGCCCCAGTAGAAGATACCGCCGTAGAGCGCGCCCAAAATGACCCCCCAGAAGGGGAAGTTGGGGTCGCTGATCGGCCTGTGCATGTGGATCATCTCGGGCACGCGGGCGGCCAGGCCTGACCATCCTCCGACCTTTCCGAGCCCGATCAGGAAACCGAGTCCGGACCCGACGACCATGATGACGGTCTGGATGGTGTCGGTGTAGGCCACGGCGGCGAACCCGCCGATGATCGTCGTTGCGGCGCAGATGACTCCCAGCCAGACGACCACCTTCATCACACCCCAGCCGACGAGGCCGTTGAGGACGAGCGCGCCGGCAAACAGGCAAAAGGCCATCTTGGTCATCACCGAGATGACCACCATGAGGCCGGAGAAGAACGTCCGCGCCGCCCGGTTGTAGCGGAGCTCCAGGAACTCGGGGATGGTGAAAACCTTGTTCTTCATGTAGTAGGGAAGGAGGACGGCGCAGGTGACGCCCAGGCACATGGCCGTTGTGAATTCGACGGTAGCGGCGCTAATCCCGTAGCGGTACGTGTCACCCGAGAGGCCGACGAGGTGCTCGGCACCGATATTCGTGGCGAAGAGGGACGCCCCGATCACAGGCCAGGCCAGCCGGCGTCCGGCCAGGAAAAAAGCACTGCTGTCGGCCGAGGCCCGCATCCGGGCCGCGATCCACAGCCCTACGGCGATGCTGAAAACAAGCAGGGACAGGCAGATGCCCCAATCCAGCCCCGTCAGTGAAATCCTGGCGCTCAGGTCCATCTCGACGATTCCCGGAGGGCGGATTATATCACAAGCTGGGGGACGTTCCCCGCGGAGCCACCCTGCCAGCTCGCCAGGATGGCACCTTGGGGAACGTCCCCAGGGAACGCTTGGCACCTGTTTTATTGTGCGCATATACCCGGCCTTTTTTATCTATGACCATCTATGATATATATAGCCCATCGTTGATAGGTTAATGAAATGACGACCGCTCAGCATCCGTCCCTGGCGGCCGGCCGCTGGCAAACGTTTTCCCTGGTGGAACAACTGGCCAACATCGGGAGCGAAGTCGAACGGGCCCTCAATTGGCTGAACAAGAACAATCCCGAATACAGTCGCCTGGCCTTCCTCCGAGCGTTGGAGCTTCTGGAACTGACGATTGCCGACCCGCGGCACCAGCGCCGACTCAAAGAAATCACCCGCCTGCGAGAAGCCCTACTGGATTTTTTTCTCGGGGACAACGAGTTTCATTCGACAGAGAAAAGCTGGCGAAGCTATTTCTACAGCTTTGCCTATGCCTCGGCTTTGGAAAAAGGCAGAGGTACCCGCTAACTGACCTGCCGCGCAGGTCCATTTCTTCGCCTTTCGGCTTGAGCCATATCTAATATCTAAAAACCAAATGGCACAATAGTCGTCATTTGTAATGATATTTGACGACAAGGGCGATAAACTCCACTGGCCCCCCGATTTGATGCCTCGTCCACTCAACCTTTGGTTTTGCTTAAAAGCTTTATGGTCCGGGGAATGCCGCTAGCAAGCGATCTAGGACCTTCAAGAATAAACGTCTTTTCGGTGTTTGATCCGGTAAATATATATTCGCCTTAAAGCATCGTCGATCCGATAGAGAATACGACAGTCCCCGGTTCGGATGCGATATCCGTCCTCATCCGTCAACTTAAGACAGCCGGGCGGACGTGCGTCCTCTGACAGGGCGCGGATTTTCTTGAGGATACGAGCAAAGACCGGCGCCTCCAGCTTATCGAGGTCTTTTTGCGCCGCAGGGAGGACGAAGAGTTCATACACGGCGCTTCTTGAGGTACACGTCCAGAGAAATAGCCTGTTGTTCCAACTCGCGCAGGTTTTTCAAATCCACGAGGTCTTCTTTGAGCTCTTCTCGGGCGAGCTGTTCGAGGATGGCTTTTTCGACGAAAAATCCATACTTCAGCCCTCTTTCCCGGCAGAAATGCTTGACCCGCTCGGCGACGGCATAATTCACCTTCACGGCCAGAGTGGTTTTTGCTTCTTTCATGGCGCTCCCATGATGGAATAAATATATAACTTTGTCAATATATAGTTAATTTTAGTTAAGATATATAACTTTAGTCTTATACGGTAGGAAGAAAAGTTTTCTCTCGGTCTTGCAGAAGGCCTGGGCTATCCGCGTCTGGCTGTCTTCTGTCTCCGCTAGAACCTAAACGAGAACTTGAGCTGGACCCAGCGCGGAAGCTGGCGCGCCCAAACCTGGCCGAACAATTCGTTATTTTGCTTCGTGTCGGCATTTGGGTCTTGATCAAAGAAAAGGAATATTTCTTGAGTTTTGAGGATTTCCCGTATTTCAAGGACCAAACATTGAATTCGATACAGAATGTCCAGTTGCCCCAGGGGTATCACCTATACTGGCCGGATCTGGACATCGATCTGGAAATTGACAATCTCGAAAACCCAGAGAAATACCCACTAAAATCAGCGATTCAAAAGAAACGTTCCAATCATTCTCACTCCAGGGCTGCCGCAAGATCTTAATCTCAACTAATACTTGGGCTTGTTCAGATCCAGTTTATTATCGTGTTCCGGGTTTTTATAGGCTTGCCAAGTTCCTTGAACGGCCGGGGGTTCCGTATTAATATAGCCGCAAAATGGATAGGTGAGGAGGCCCAAATGTTCCAGGAACACTCCGGTGGCTGGGTTCGAACTTCTGTCGCCCTGATTGCAGCCGCTCTCATTATCATGGGCTGCCTGTCACTCGGCTACAGCCAGGAGATCAAGCCCGATCTCTTGAAACAGCTCAAGTACCGCCATATCGGGCCGGTCGGCAACCGGGTTTCGGCGGTCGTCGGCGTGCCGGGCAATCCCGCCGTCTGTTTTGCCGGCGCCGCCTCCGGCGGGATCTTCAAGTCCGGCGATGGGGGAGTGAACTGGGAGCCGGTCTTCGACGGCCAGGATGTCCAGTCCATCGGCTCCCTGGCCATCGCTCCGTCGGACTCCAACATCGTCTGGGCCGGGACCGGCGAGGCTTTCATCCGGAGCAATGTATCGCAGGGGAACGGAATCTATAAATCCTCGGACGGCGGCAAGACCTGGACGCGGATGGGGCTCGAGCAGAGCGGCCGGATCGCCCGTATCGTCATCGATCCCCGCAACCCGGACATCGTTTTTGCGGCGGCCATGGGCCATTGCTATGGACCTCAGCCGGAGCGCGGCCTGTTTCGGACCGCCGATGGCGGCAAGACCTGGGAAACGCGCAACAAGGGCGTCCGCGCCGACTTCTATCCCGGCCCTGCGCCCGAGTTCGGCCAGTGCGTCCACANNTGCTCCGACATTGCCGTGGACCCCAACAATGCCCGTATTCTCTTCGCCGGGATGTGGCCGATGCTCATAAAGACTTGGGGCAAATGGAGCGGCGGTCCAGGAGGCGGACTATTCAAATCGACCGACGGCGGCCTGACCTGGAAAAAACTCCAAGGCAAAGGACTGCCCGAGCCGCCCATCGGGAAGGTGGCCGTGGCCGTCGCCGCCCGCGATTCCAACCGCGTCTATGCCCTGGTCGAAGCCAAGGACGAGGGACTCTGGCGTTCGGATGACGGCGGCGAGACCTGGACGCTCATCAACCGCGACCATGCGATCCTCAACCGGCCCCTTTACTACACCCGCTGCGTCGTCGCTCCCGATGATGCCGACGAGATCTACTTCCCGGCGACGGGTTTCCATACGAGCCTGGACGGCGGAAAGACCATCAAGAGATTTAAAGTCTGGGGCGGAGACCACCACGATATGTGGATCGACCCGCTCGACCCGGAGCGCATGATGGTGGGGAATGATCAGGGCGTGGCCCTCTCCATAAACGGCGGCAAGACCTGGCAGGGCGTCCAGCTCCCGATCGCCCAGATGTACCATGTCTATGTGGACAACCAGATTCCGTACTATGTCTACGGCAATCGCCAGGACGGCACCTCCTACCGGGGGCCGAGCAACAGCCGCCTGGAAAGCAGAAGCCGGCTCGGTCGCGGTGGCATACCGCAGGGATTATGGCATCCGGTAGGCGGGTTCGAGAGCGGATTTGCCGTGCCCGACCCCGTCGACAACAACATCGTCTGGTCGGGAAACTACGACGGGATGCTCGACCGGTTTGATATGCGGACGATGCAGAGCCGGGGTGTCACGGTCTGGCCGGAGAGTATCCAGGGCTGGGCGGCGGCCGAAGCCAAGTTCCGTTTTCAGTGGACCTTTCCGATCGCCGTCTCGCCGCACGACCACAACCGGGTCTATGTGGGCAGCCAGTTTGTCCACCTGACCACGGACGGTGGGCAGAGCTGGGCGATCATCAGCCCCGACCTGACCGCGAACGACAAGACGAAACAGGAGCGCACTGGAGGACTCACCCGGGATGACGCCAGCCCGCTCTACTCCTGCTGCCTCTTCGCCTTGGCCGAATCGCCGCTCGAACCCGGGATGATCTGGGCCGGGTCAAACGATGGGCTCGTCCACGTCACCCGGGACGGGGGCAAGAGTTGGGCCAACGTCACGGCCAACATTCGCGGGCTTCCGCCCAACGGAACGATCAGCAACGTCGAGCCGTCGCGGTTCGATGGGGGGACCTGCTACATCAGCGTCGATCTTCACCAGGAAAACAATCGCGATCCCTTCGTCTATAAAACCGCCGACTACGGAAAATCATGGACGCTCGTCAGCTCCTCTGTCCCTAAGAGCGTCTTCAGCTATGCCCACTGCGTCCGGGAAGATCCCGTGCGGAAAGGGATGCTTTATCTAGGGACGGAGAACGCGGTGTATGTTTCCCTCGATGACGGAAAGAAATGGGTGCCGCTCCAAAACGGTCTGCCCCACGCCCCGGCCCACTGGCTGGCCGTCCAGGAGCACTTCGGCGACCTGGCCGTGGCGACCTATGGCCGGGGATTCTGGATCTTGGACGACCTCTCTCCTCTCCGGCAGCTCACGGCTGAGGTCCTCAATTCCGATGCCTTTCTCGTCGCTCCCCGGCCGGCTTACCGCTTCCGCAACATCGAAGGCCCCGCTGGCACTCCAAACGACCCCTGCTCAGGAGATAATCCGCCTTATGGTGCGAGCATCAATTACTATTTGAAGTCCGAGCCGAAAGAGGAGGTCAGCATCCGCATAACTGATGAGAAAGGCCGGACGGTGCGGACTCTCAAGACGGAAACCAAGGAGGAGGTCGAAGAAGATCCTTTCCGTGAGGAAGAGGTCAAGCCTCTTAAGATGCCCAAAGACGCGGGCCTCAACCGTGTCTGGTGGGACCTGTGTTATGACAAGACCCGGATGATCAAGTTGAGGACGGGTGTCCTCGGGCACGACCACATCAGGCCCGGCCCCGAGGGATGGCGGCGGTTTCCGGGAGGAGGCCGGTCGGCCGGCCCGCTGGTCCCCCCGGGCACTTATACGGTGATCCTCTGCGTGGGCGCGAAGGAGTTCACCCAGACGCTGGTCGTAAAAAAGGATCCTCATTCCGCGGGCAGCGAAGAAGACATCCAGAAACAGACAGAGGCGCTGCTGGAGATTTATAAGGATATTGACTCGGCGGCGGACATGATCAACCGGATCGAGTGGATCAGGAAGCAGTTGGACAGCCTCGGGGAGGTCCTGCGCGAAGACAAGCAGGCTGAGCTGGTCCTCAAGGCCGGTGCAGAACTCGACAGGAAGCTAACGGACGTGGAAGGCTTCTTCTTCCCTCTAGATATGACCGGATCCGGCGACGACCTGCGGTTCCCGGATAAATTCTATGTCAAGCTCTCTTTCCTGGCCTATGACATGAATAAGTCCGACTTCCCACCGACTGACCAGCAGCTCGAGGTCAAGGAGATGTTCGAGCGGCAGCTGGCCCAGTACCAGGGCCGCCTCGACGAACTCGTGACGAAAGACATCGCCGCCTTTAACGCGATCCTGAGAGAAAAGAACATCCCCAACATTATCGCTAAATGAATGCGGAACTGGAAGCCTTCGATCAGGCAGACTGCGCGCGGCGGCTTTTTGTTGTCCAGAGGCAGAA
>DQHV01000094.1 GCA_003524335.1 Candidatus Aminicenantota bacterium
AGCCGGCCAAGGACGAGACGACCGAGATATGGTTCGGTGACGACAAGTTCGCCATGATCAGCACGAGCACGAGTATTATCGTCGACCTAAAAAAGAACGTCCTTTGCATGATCCTCCACTCCAACAAAACCTACGTCGAATCTCCTTTGCCCTTCGAATTCGCCAATATCATCGACCCCCAGATGGCCCAGATGATGGCCCAGATGATGAAAATGACGGTGACCGTAACGCCCAACGGCCAGACCAAGACCATCGGCCAGTGGAAGTGCTCCGGCTACGATGTCGCCATCAACATGATGATGATGCCGATGAAGATAGCGGTCTGGGCCACGACCGACGTCCCCTTTGACGTCGAGAAGTTCATGAAGCTCTACACGAATGTCATCAAGGCCTCACTCCGGCTCGATGACGCGGCCGTCCAGGAGATGATGAAAATTAAGGGCTACTGGATTGCTACCGAGACGAACGCCGAGATCATGGGCGCGAAGATGCACAACACGACCGAGGTCACCGAGATCAGCAAAAAGTCCCCCAACGCCTCAGCCTATTCGGTCCCCGCCGGCTACACCAAGAAAGACAAGCTGAGCATGCAGGATATGCAGAACAGATAATCGATCTGAGCGCGTTCCCAATATCTTCTTAGATGCCGGGGTCCTTGCCGGCCAGCCCGTCGCTGTCGAAATCCGAGATAAACTCGGTCGGCCGGACCCTTTCCCGCAGCCGCGCTGTTCGGAAATGTACGCGTATGGCGTCCTTGACCTTGAGGGGGTTGGAGACACCCAGTATCTCAAACTTGGGCGCCGAGNNCGTCCGTTGAAAAAACCGTCATCCGCCCGAATTTCAGGATTCTTTGCCAGAAGCTCTGGACGACCTGGATGTCGCGCACCCGGAAGAGCTCCAATTCTTCGATCTTGCGGGAGACGAGGCCGCGGACGAGGAACAGGCGCTGCGTGCTCAGCCGGTAGAGGATGGAGTATTTCTTGTAGAAGACCGTCAGGAAGAGGGCCAACGCGATCGCCAGGCCGGCGATGATGATGATCCGGTCCACGGTCGGCCCGGCCTTGACGGCGACGGCCAAGGCGACGGTTGCAGCGGCCACCAGGACGGCCAGCAGGATCCGACCCAGATACATTTTCAGCGTCGGCCGAAGGGAGAGTACGTCTCTTTCCTCTTGGGGCAGCAGATCACCCATCGGCGAGGCGGCGGCCGCCGAGGCGACGATCTTGGGCTGCGGCGCCTTCTCTGCCGGCTTTAATGGGATCGTTATCTCTTTGTGGCAGGCTGGGCAGTCTGTTTTTTTCCCCTGGTGGACCTCATCTATGCGCAGCGTGTTCCCGCAATTCGGACACTTGAAATCGTATTCCGCCATGAAATCCTCCTTCCAGAGGGCACGCCTCTTCCCTGTATGATAATTCAGCCCCCGACAAATTTCCATTATTGTTGGATTCATTTTCCAGGTTGAAAACCGGGAAGAGCGAAGATAAAATAGGACAACACAAGGAGGCTTCAATGAAACTGATCGCCTGTCTGTTCAGCGTACTGATTGTCCTTCTCGTCGCCATGGACATGGGGAGCGCAAGCCCGGCCCGGGCAACGGAACCCGACCGGGTGGCCGTCCAGCACATCCTGATTGCCTTCAAGGGGTCCATACCTAAGGCCACCGTGATCCGGACTCGGGAGGAAGCCCAAAAGCTGGCCCACGAGGTATTCGAACGGGCCAAAAAGGGCGAGGACTTCGACGCTCTGGTCAAGCAGTACACCGATGACGAGTACCCCGGGGTCTACCGGATGGCCAACATCGGCATAACTCCAGATCCGAGCAAACAGGAATATTCACGCGCGGGGATGGTCAAGGGCTTCGGAGACGTCAGCTTCTCCCTCGAGGTCGGCGGGATCGGCATGGCCGAGTACGATCCCCAGAAGAGCAAGTTCGGCTGGCATATTATCAAGCGGATCGAGTGAGCGTGGATACGGTCGGCCGGCTGAACCCAATCATCGAGACCCTCCGCAGCGCCTCGGGCCGGGTCCAGAAGGTCTTCATCCAGGAAGAGAGGGGACCGTATAAGATCGCCGAGGTCATCCGGCTGGCTAAAGAGCGGGGCATTCCGCTCCTCTTTGCGCCCAAACGCAAGCTCGACCTGATGTCTCCGGGCCATCAGGGAGCGGTCATTCTCCTCGCGGCCAAGGAATTCAGCCCTCTCGACGAGATCCTGGCCGGCTCCCGGAACCCCTTTCTCGTCCTCCTCGACGAGATCGAAGACCCCCAGAACCTGGGAGCGATAATCCGCAGCGCCGAGTGCGCCGGGGCGGACGGCATCATCCTTCCGGAGCGCCGTTCGGCCGGTGTCACGGAAGCGGTCATCGAGGTCTCGGCCGGCGCCGCCGAACACCTCAAGATCGCCCGGGTGACCAACCTCGCTAGGACCATGGAAGAGCTCAAGGCAAAAGGGCTCTGGTTCGTGGGAGCCGAAGGAGGCCAGAAGGCGCTCTGGTACGATTTCGACTACACCGTGCCGGTCGGCATCGTGCTCGGCTCCGAAGGCCGGGGTCTGCGCCGCCTGGTCCGGGAGAAGTGCGACCAGATCCTCTCCATCCCGCTCCTCGGCCGGGTGAACTCCCTCAACGTCGCCGCCGCAGCCGCCGTGTTTTTCTTCGAAGTCGCCCGCCAGCGCCTCCGCCCGGCTTGACTAAGCTTTATTCAAGTCTATAGAATGTGGAGGTAAACGCGCGCCCACTTAGTGGATTAGCATGAGCAAAGAACAGGACTTCTATCAGTTGGAAAAAAATATCATTCTCCTGAAAAAGGAGATCACGGACCTGGAGATATCCGAGGACCCCTCCAGGGAGAGCAAGATCGCCGGCCTGCGCGGACAGATCGCCGATGAGTGGGCCAAGATCAGCCCTCGCCTAACCGCCACCCAAATCGTCCAACTGGCCCGCCATCCTCAGCGTCCCTATACCCTGGATTACATCGCCAGCCTGGTCGAGGACTTTACCGAGATGCACGGCGACAGGCGCTTCGCGGATGATCCGGCCATCATCGCCGGCCTGGGCTTCTACAAGGGCAAAACAACGGCCTTCATCGGCCACCAGAAGGGCCGGAGCACGAGGGAAAGGATCGCCCGAAACTTCGGCCAGCCCAATCCGGAGGGATACCGAAAGGCGCTCCGGGTGATGAAAACGGCCGAAAAATTCGGCTTCCCGGTCGTCACACTGATCGATACCCCCGGCGCCTATCCCGGAATCGGCGCCGAGGAGCGCGGCCAAGCCGAGGCCATCGCCCACAACCTCAGGGAGATCGCGACCCTGCGGGTCCCCATCGTCATCGTCATCATCGGCGAGGGAGGAAGCGGCGGAGCCCTGGCCATCGGGGTGGGCGACACCGTCATGATGCTCGAGAACTCGTTCTATTCAGTCATTTCGCCCGAAGGCTGCGCCGCCATCCTCTGGAAAGACCAGAGCGCCGTCGCCCAGGCGGCCGAGAACATGAAGATCCGGGCCCAGGACCTCCTCGAACTCGGCATCGTCGAGAAGATCATCCCCGAGCCGCCCGGCGGGGCCCACATCGACCCGGAATGGACATTTAAGTCCGTGGACAAACACCTCAGCCAGGCCCTGAAGAAACTCGAATCCAAGCCCGTAAAGGAGTTGCTCGAGGAGAGATACCAGAAATTCCGCAAGATTGGGGTCTTTGTCGAGAAGTGAGCGAGGACAAACCGGAGAAACAGTCCGTTTCCGCGATCAAGGGAACGCACGATATCCTGCCCAAGGAGGCCCGGGACTGGCAGAAGGTGGAGGCTGTCGTCCAGGCCGCCTTCGAGCTCTACGGATACCGGGAGATCCGGACGCCCGTCTTCGAGGCCACCGAACTTTTCGAAAAGGGCACCGGCCAGTCCACCGATATCGTCCAGAAGGAGATGTACACCTTCACAGACAAGGGCGGACGCTCCATCACCCTCCGGCCCGAATACACTCCTTCGGTTGTCCGCGCCATCATCGAGCACCGGCTCGACCTCCTTCCCGACCCGATGCGGTACTATTTCATCGGACCCATGTTCCGGTTTGACAAGCCCCAGAAAGGCCGCTTCCGGCAGTTCCACCAGGTTGACATCGAGGTTTTCGGCGAAAACGATCCGGCCATCGATGCCGAGATCATCGAGATGGCCGATCACCTCTTGAAGAAGCTCAAGGTCACCGAGACCGAAGTCCTGGTCAACTCGGTGGGCTGTCGAAACTGCCGGCCCGCCTACCTCAAGGACCTGCGCGCCGCGGCGGCGGCCGTGGAGGCTTCCCTCTGCCCCGACTGTCAGAGGAAAGCGGAGACCAATCCCCTCCGCATCTTCGACTGCAAGGTCGAGGCCTGCCGGGAGATCGCCCGGGGATTCCCCGAGATCTCGGGCTATCTCGACGCGGAATGCGCCGAACATTTCCGGAAGTTCCGGTCCTATCTCGACTTCTACGGGATCCCCCACCGGATTGAGCCGCGCCTCGTCCGCGGCATCGATTATTACACTAAGACAACGTTCGAGATCACCGCTGCCAAGCTCGGCGCCCAGAACTCCATCCTCGGCGGCGGCCGCTATGACGACATGATGAAAGATTTCGGCGGTCCGGACATCTGCGCGATTGGGTTTGCCATGGGTGTAGAAAGGCTGCTTTCGGTGGCCGAACTGGAACCCGCCAGCGACAAGTTCATCTACCTTGCCTACATGGGAGACGAGGCCAAGAAAGAAGCCATCCTGCTGGCCCGGTTCCTGAGGTCTCATGGCGTCGAATGCCTTCTTGAGTTCAAGGAGCGCGGTCTCAAGAGCCAGCTCGGCCGGGCGAGCAAGCTCGGGGCGTCGTGGGCTCTGATCATCGGCGAGGAAGAAGTCGGCATGGGTAGGTATCAACTCAAGGACATGGAAAAGGGCACCCAGGTCGAAGCCGGAAAACAGGACCTTCTCGGGATCCTCGGCAGGTCCGATACCTGAAAAGCCGCGAAGGACATCCTGGAGCCGCAGGTGAGATAAAGATGGAAGACAAGCAATCTATAAGGGGGCTGAATTTTTCAAGGACTATCTATTGCGGTCTTCTCAGGCCGGAACATGAGGGGCAGGACGTCACCCTCTGCGGCTGGGTCCAGCGGCTACGGGATATGGGGAACCTGATTTTCGTCGACCTCCGGGACCGCGAGGGGATAACCCAAATCGTCTTTTCCCCCGAAAGGCCGGACCTCCTCGAGGCCGCTAAGAAGCTTCGGCCGGAGTTTGTCGTCTCCGTCAAGGGACTGGTGCGGAAAAGGGGGCCCCGGGCCGTCAACAAAGAGATGGATACTGGGGAAGTGGAAATCGAGGCGAAGGAAATGCGTCTTCTTAACGTCTCGAAGGTGCCGCCTTTCCAGGTCGCCGACCCGGTCCAGGCCTCCGAGGATCTGCGGATGAAATACCGCTATATCGACCTCCGCCGGCCGTCCAAACAGCGGGCCATCAAACTGAGGCACGAAGCCGCCTTGCGCACGCGCAATTACCTGAGCGGCCGCGGATTCCTGGAAATCGAGACGCCTTTCCTGGCGAAGTCCACACCCGAAGGCGCCAGGGACTATCTTGTCCCGAGCCGCATCCATAAGGGGCGGTTCTATGCCCTGCCGCAATCGCCGCAGACTTTCAAGCAGACTCTGATGATCTCGGGATTCGACCGCTATTTCCAGATCGTCCGCTGCTTCCGGGATGAGGACCTGAGGTCGGAGCGACAGCCGGAGTTCACCCAGATCGATATCGAGATGAGTTTCGCCGACCGGGAGGATATTTTTTCGCTCGTCGACGGGATGCTGGCGGCTATTTTCGACGTCATCGGAGAAAAAATCGGCCTACCCATTCCGCGGCTCACCTACCGGGAGAGCATGGAAAGGTACGGCACCGACAAGCCGGACCTCCGGATCAAGGCAGAGCTTACGGACCTCACGGCTGAAGCGTCCGGGTTACAGTCCGAGATCATCCGGAAGGTCCTGGCTTCAGGGGGCGTCCTCAAGGGTTTGCGGGTGCCCCAAGCGGCCGGTCTTTCCCGGAGCCAACTCGACAAGCTCGGGGAGAAAGCCCAGGAACTCGGCGCCAAGGGGATCATCTGGCTCAAGAAACAGAACGGGTTCAAGTCAGCCCTGAAGCTGGAGGAGGCAGAAGCCCGCACAATCTGGGAAAAATCAACGGCCCGGGACGAAGACCTAGTGCTCCTCGTCGCCGACCGCCGCGAGGTCGCGCTCCCCGTCCTGGGGTTTTTCCGCAAAGAACTCCTCCAATCCCAGGCCGGGAAGGATTTCGCCTTTACCTGGGTAACCGATTTTCCCCTCTTCGAGTGGAGTGCGGAGGAAAAGAAGATCGTCTCCGTCCACCATCCCTTCACCTCACCGCTCGCCGAAGACATTCCGCTCCTCGAATCCGAGCCTCTCAGGGTGAGGGCCAGAGCCTATGACGTTGTCTGCAACGGCTATGAAATCGGCGGCGGGTCCATCCGGATCCACGACTTCGAGCTCCAGCGCAGAATCTTCGGCCTCCTAGGCCTCTCGGAAAAAGAGACCGAGGAGAAATTCGGCTACTTTCTGGAAGCGCTCGGCTACGGGACTCCGCCGCACGGCGGAATCGCCATGGGGTTCGACCGGATCGTCATGCTCCTCGCCCGCGAGGAATCCATCCGCGAGGTTATTGCCTTCCCCAAGACGACGAGCGCCCTCTGCTTGCTCACCGGCTCTCCGTCGCAAGTGAGCGAAAAGCAACTCGACGAACTCGGGCTTAAGCTAAAGAAGTAAAAGATAATTCCATGGGGAGGCATCATGCAAAAACATGTTAGTTTTATCGGCAAAGGAGTTCCCCTAGCGCTTCTAATAACCGTCCTTTTGCTGACCGCCGGCTTCGCGTCGGCCCAGACGACGGCGATCCGCGCCGGGAACCTCATCGATCCCGCCGCGGGCACCGCTCTGAAGGGTCAAATCATCCTAGTCAAGGACGGCAAAATCGTCGAGGTCGGTCCGAAGGTCCAAATTCCGGACGGCGCCGAAGTCATCGACCTTACGAACGCCTGGGTGATGCCGGGGCTGATGGACGGGCATACCCATATTACGCTGGACTTTGACATGAGCTCGGGTTTCGACACCATATACCTCAGGGAAAGCTCAGCCATGCGGGCGCTCCGGGGGTTGAAAACTGCCCAGGACATCCTTCAGACCGGTTTCACAGTCGTCCGGGATGTGGGAAACGACGCCAACTATGCGGCAGTCGATATCCGTGACGCCATCCGAAAAGGCTGGTTCACCGGGCCGACCGTCCTGACCACAGGCAAGATCATCGCTCCCTTCGGCGGCCAGACCCATCGCATCTCGCCCGAGCAGGGCCGCTTCTGGCTGTTCGAATACATTGACGCCGATACCGTCGATGAAGTCCGAAAAGCCGTCCGGCAGAATATCTACTATGGCGCGGACGCCATCAAGCTCGTTTCCGATAACAGCGCTTTCTACTATACGGTCGAGGAAATCCGGGCGGCGTCCGAGGAAGCCCATGCGGCCGGGCTGGTGGTCTCCGTCCACGTCATGGGCGGGGAGGCGGCGCGCAACGTCATCCTCGGCGGCGCCGACTCGATCGAGCACGGGTTTGATCTTTCCGACGAGCTGCTCGAACTCATGAAGGAAAAGGGGACCTGGCTGCTGGGGACCGAATTTCCTCAGGCCCATCTCGAGAAGCTGGACCCGGCAGGGACTATGGGACAGGCCAAGGAGGAAGCGGCCAAGTACATCGACCGGCTCAAGAGGGCCTACAAGATCGGCGTGAAAATGGCCTTTAGCACCGACAGCGTGTCCAACCTGCCGGGCAAGAACCGGGGCGATATGATGCTCGATTACCTGGACATGTGGGATGCGGCGGGTGTGCCGCCGGCCGCGACGCTGAAAGCGATGACGACAGACGCCGCGGAGTTCCTGAGGATCGGCAAAACTCGGGGGTCAATTGCCAAGGGGATGGCGGCCGACATCATCGCCACCCCGGCCAACCCCCTGGAGAACATCCAGGCCTTGCGTCAGGTCAGCTTCGTGATGAAGGCCGGCCGCGTCGTCAAGACCAAGAGGTGACGCCGGCTGTTATTTGTCCGCCAGGGCAAAAGTCGTCAGGTAGGCCAGGCGCGACACCTTCTCTATCATCTCGCCGCTGACTTTCTCTACGCTGTCGCTCGTCTGATGATAATCCTCGTGCATGCTGGTGATGACNNGCGCCCGCCGTGAACGAAACGGGGAGAAAATTCGCAACTTTGATCTTTTTAAAGGCCTCGTTGTCCACGGGGATCTGCATCATCCGGGCCATGCGGTTGAGGTTCTGCTCCGTGTAGGGACGGCTGATCATGTCCATGTTGAAGTAGGCGACCGTCTTGTCAATCGGATACAGNNCGCGATTTGCCAGTTGCCGCGCGACTTCGACCAGTACCGTCGTGCCGGAGCCGTTGTCGTCGGCGCCGTTGAAGATGTATTCGCCGCTGATGCCGTTGTGGTCGAGATGGGCCCCGACAACCATGACTTCGTTTTTCAGGTTGGGATCAGAGCCCTCGATATAGCCGACCACGTTCCGGCAGGTCACTAGAGTCGTCTTGGCCGTTGTGTTTATGCTCAGCCGCGTTCCCGGGAGCTCCATCGAGGCCGGCTTCAGGGTTGTGTCGATCTTTTGCTTCAGGTCATCGATCTTCTGTCCGGAACCCTCCAGGATGGCGTTGGCCATTTCGCGGGTGATCGTGACGGTCGGCGACCCCTCCCAGGGCATCCGCTGCGTGGCCCCAGGGAGCATGAGGCGCCGGCGCGGCCGCTGGNNCCTGGAGGATGGCAACGGCGCCGAGTTTCGCGATCTCCTGTGTCTTGCTGAACCCGCCGCCACCCCGGCGCATCATCATCATCGGTGCGACCGGGGCGTATTTTTCCTTGAGTTCCTTGTCCTTCTGGAAGGGGGAATCGGGGTTGTCCTTGCCGGGGGCCTCGGACAGGATCATGACGATCTTGCCTTTGACGTCGAGGTTCTTGAAATCCTCGTAGCCGACCGCTTTTTCCGAGATTCCGTAGCCGGCGAAGACGACGGGAGCCGTGAACGAATCGCTGCCCGACATCATGCCCGTGAAATCGACGCCCGACTGGAAAGCGCGCCTTTTGTTGAGACCGCCCATCTTGAGGTCGAGGTCGATGACCGTCGAGGAATCGGTTATCTCCTTCATCGCGAATTCCTGGAGGAAGCTTCTCTCTGGCGCTTGACGCGGCTGGTCGGGCCCGAAGCCCATGCCCATCATCATCCGGCCCATCATGGGCTGGTCGCCTCCCGCTTTCAGCTTCCAGAGGGCGAGAAGCGAAGCCGAGTATTCGGCGGCCAGTTTATAGCCTCTGGTCGCCGTCTCCCGGCCTTCCATCAGGTCAGAGGCGATATAGGTCAGCAAGGTGATGGAATCCTTGGCCGTGATAGAGTCAAACCCGGCCTTCAGCTTGTCCGGGACTGCCTGGGTTTTCTCGACCTGGACAAGGTTTTTCTGGATGTCCTCGGGTTTTGGTTGCTGCGCCTGCTGGGCCGGTTGGGAAGGGACCTGGGCGCTCAACCCAAAAACCAAGCAAAAGACGACGAGAATTGTCAGGGTCGGTTTCTTCATAAACGATCTCTCCTCTCGATAAAATTCGCCTATCTGTGGCAAACTGCAAAGAGAAACACGATAACACAAATTGGACGAACCCGCCATCCGGCTTCTTCCCTATGCTTTATAGCTTCTACAACAAGAGCCTTCTTGCGCACAGACTCCACCCCGCGGTGCGGCTGGATGGCCACACCTTTGGCCGGGCTGACGCCGGCCTCCCTGATCTTCGCTCGTTATGGGCTTGTGGTCCTTATCTAGTCCCCGCAGGCGAGGTAAAGAGTGCACAATCCGCTGCTGTTTGAGGTCGCCGAACCGGAAGCCCAGTCGCCGGTCCCGGTCTCAGTCTCGGGCGGTCCCCCACAGGAGACGATGACGGCGCAATACCCGCCGCAGCATTTCGGGCAGTAGCAGTCACCCGCACCCCCTCCTCCATCGATCTGTTCCCCGTCCTCCCTGGAAACGATTCCCATCACCTTCATGATTTTCCCGTGGCAGGTGACGTACCTCGTTCCCGGTGGGACGTAGACGATGCCCTGGCTGCAGACCTCGATATAGGACGACGCATCGGCCGACATCCCGGTGTCCATGGTCCCCATCGAATAGGCGGAGACCAGGACGACGACAGCACCCAACCCGACGATCACTTTGGAGAGTTTCTTCATCAGATAGTCCTCCCGCTAAGATTGAGGGAAAAGTATCCCTGTATATATAAGAGACGCTGGAGAGGCCGCTTTTTTAGCACTCGATATCTTTTTTTCCATAAAATACGGAAAAATGAGCCCGGCTGGCTGGGAGAGGATCTCGCGGCAGGCGCCCACGGCCTATAAATTGACAGGGGAGGATCGATCCCCTAGAATTTGCGGTGAGATGAGACCGGACAGGAGCACATCCGAGGAACTCGAGGCCATCCTGGAGCGCTTCTCCGCCTCCATCCGGGCCTCCATCCTGAAATTCGGGCTCCAGGAAAAAGGCATCGATCCCGAGGACGTTTTCCAGGACATCCGGCTAAAAATAATAAAAAAAATATTTAGTGCTAATAAAATCCGGTCTCCAGCGTCTTATATAAATAGTGTTGTCCATTCTACGCTTATAGACTGCCTTCGGAAATCGAGGGCCCAGGAGGAAATTTTTCAGTTTGAGAGACTCGAGAGGCTGCAGCAGGCAGGGAGCCAGAAGGACGTCGGGGGCGTTGACACGCTTATCCGAAGGGCGATCGGGGAGGCCGTCGATTCGCTTATCCCGTCGCGGAAAAAGGCATTGAAGATGTTCCTGCTGAACATGACCGTGGAGGAGATCGCCCGGTCCCTCAACTGGACCCCGATTAAGACCAGGACCCTGATCTACCGGGGATTGGACGACATCAAGAAAAAACTCAAGAAAAGGGGGATTGGCCATGACGATCGATCCTGACCGCTTTGAAGCTCTGTGCCGAGCCCAAGTCGGATTCCAGAAGCCGACATCCAGGCGGGAATGTCCTTCACCCAAGAGGATGGTCCGGCTTCTGACCTCGCGGTGTTCTGCCCGAGAGGGGTCGAAGCTCATCGACCACATCTCGCTCTGCAGCGACTGCGCCGGAGAGTTCGGGTTTCTAACCGAGGCCCTCCGGAGCGAAAGAATCCTTGTCGGGGATATCGAAAACTGGCTGGGGAGCAGCCAGGGAGCAGAATCCCGGCGGCCTTATTCCCTCCGTTACTCCTGGGGACTTGCTTCCTTGCTGGCCGCCTTTTTTATCGTCGGTTTTCTCGTCTTAAGGCTTGTCGTCCTGCGTTCGCCGGAGAGGTATAGGGCGGCTCCCGAAGCCAGGGTCGCGCTACTCGAGCCGGTGGAACAAAAAGTGAGCCGCCAATCCCTGGTCTTCAGGTGGCACCCGGTCCAAGGGGTCGAGCACTACGTCGTCGAGGTCTTCGATGAAACCCTTTCACCCGTCTGGAAAAGTCTGCCGCTCCTTGAGACCCGGATCGTTCCTCCTGATCAGTTAGCCAGGGGACTTGTCCCACAGAAGTCCTATTTCTGGCTGGTCTCGGCCTATTTCCCAGGCGGAGACAAATGGATGTCGCCTCTCGAGGAATTCACCCTGAAAGACTGAGGCCGCACAGGCTGGGGATCAGAATCCGTCAGGGTTGATCCCGCTGAGGGAATCCCCGTGGAGAACGAAGGCCGACCAATAAAAGGGATGTCCGTAGCCCGATTTTAGCATCCGGAGCTTGGCCGAGCGCAGGGCCAGGGTCTTGCTTTCCCCGCGGAAAAGGTGGTCATAGAAGTGTCCCATAAATTCGGCCGCCGCTCTATCCCCAACCTCCCAGAGTGAAGACAAGACGGACTGGGCCCCCGCAAAAAACAGCACCCTGTTCAGTCCCATCGTTCCTTCTCCCCTTTCGATATATCCCCGGCTGCTACGGCAGGCCGAAAGCACGACCAACCCCGCCCTCAGCCGGAGGTGGGCGATCTCCCGGGCCTGCAGCAGCCCGTCCTCCCGCTGGCCATCGTGAAGTGACAAGAATAGCCCCGACCGGAATGGGACCCTCTCGTCCTGGTACCCATGGCAGGCCAGATGGATAATCCCATAGTTTTCCAGGGCCGCGGTCTTGACCGTTTCCTCGCTGGCCGCTTGGCCGAAGTAGATATCCCTCGCTTCTCTGGGAAAGAAGCGGGCGATCGCCTGGACCTCCTTTCGGCTCTGTTTTAAGGGAGCCAGCTCAAAACCTTCGCTCTCATAGATGGACTTCATCAGGCCGGCGGGGTTTACTTTTTCCCCTTGGAGAGCGGATGCCCGACGAGGATATTCAGGGTTCGCCAAAGCCAGCAACTTCCAGGGCACGGGGCTGGCAGCCCGTCTCTCTTTCAGAAGCAGCAGCGACGAGCAAGAAGCGGCATAGGAAACCGCGTACCGGAAGATCAGGAACTCTCCATCCGAAGTAGGGGCGGCGGAAGGGAGAGGGAGCGTCTCAAAAGGAAGGCCGCACAGCCCGCCGTCAGGGATGATAATCAAGTTCTCGATCGACTCGGGAAGGGTAGGCAGCGCTTCAGACAGCAGAACCCGGAAAAGATTATGTCCAGCCGCCAGCCCCTTCCATCTTCCTTTAGGAGGATCTGAAAGCAGCTTGATATAGGGAAATAACGTCCCTTCAACTTCCGCTCTCGGCGGGAGGGGAAAAATTCGGATGTCCGTCTTCGTGACCAAGAGAAGCAGGGACTGGTTTTCTCCCAGGAAGTACTCCAGTATGGCTGTCTTTTCGTCCAGTAGCGCGGACTGGGCTTTTTCTAGTGTGACTGGAAGGGCGGGGGAAAGAAATCTTAGTTGCTCGACCGATTCCACCTCATCATTCATCGCTCTCGAGTGGAATTCCAGGTATTGGTCCTCCGCCCGCCTGAGCGTGGCCTCGAGCTCTAGCCGCCGGCCTGGAGGAAGGTTTTTCCGAGCTATCTCCTTAATCAAGGCCGTGATATGCCCCGATATGAGGCGTTCTTGATCATTCAAGGGCGATTCCAGACTGCCGGATAGAGTGGGCCTGATGCTCCCAAGGGTATCAAGAAATGCTCTGGCTTTCGCCCTCTCCACGATACCAAAAACCTCGGCCGCCCTATTTTGATGCTCGGCGACGTCATCCGGCCTCAAGATGAGCGCGACGAGGGCTTCATAAACCTTGAGCTTGTTTCTGCCAAACCCAGCCTTGAACTCATCCTCGAGAATCCGGCTTCTGATAAAATCGATTGCTTCAATCGAGGCCTTGTAACAGTTCAGTGCCTGTTCATGGTCCTGTTGGCTCTCATAACACGCTCCCAGATAATAGAGTGTTTCCCAGAGGAATTGATTCGCAACGCCTTGGCCACCCCGTTCGAGCGCCTGCAGAAAATACTCGCGGGCAGCGTTACTGTCTCCCATTCTTAGTCTGCAAACGCCGATGTTATTGAGTATTTCGGCTGAGGTTTTCTGATCAGGCAGATCACCGACTGGCGACGAGAGGGGTTGAAGATAGTGTAGAGCGGTAGAAAATTTCCCTAGATCCACGTGAATCCGCCCGAGATTGTTTAGCAGGATCGCTTCGCTGATTTGATCTCCGTTCTGTTTTGCCAAATCAAGTCCTCGCCGGTAGTAATCGAGCGCGCTGTACAGGTCCCTCTGGTCAGCAAGCATTACACCCTTCAACCGGGATGCTTCGCCGAGGCCGNNGGCTCTTCAGGCAGATGGATTCATCGTCCTTATTCCTGAAGGCCCGGGAGATCTCCAGGGCAGAGGAATAGAAAGAGAGCGCCCGGTCATAGGACTCGAGATGGGAATAGTAGAGACCGAGGTTGAGAAGACACTTGGCTTGCTCTCTCTTATCCTTAAGCTTTTTGGT
>DQHV01000098.1:0-313 GCA_003524335.1 Candidatus Aminicenantota bacterium
CATGGTCAACCCCGCCGACGAGGACGAGGTTTATTTCGCCGCCAACTCGATCAGCCGCTCCCTCGACGGCGGCGCTACCTCTGAAGTCATGCCCTGGAGCGGCGACACCCACGACATGTGGGCTGACCCCAAGAACGGGAACCGCCTGATGGTCAGCGACGACGGCGGCGCCATGATCACCCTCAACCGGGGCAAGACCTGGCAGCGGGTCAACCTGCCGATCGCCCAGATGTACCATGTGGCGGTCGATAATCAGGTTCCCTACTATGTCTATGGCGGGAGGCAGGACGGCAATGCTTACAAGGGGCCGAGC
>DQHV01000098.1:395-6376 GCA_003524335.1 Candidatus Aminicenantota bacterium
CCGGACCTTACGACCAACGACCCGGCGAAGATGCAGCCTTCTGGCGGGCTGACTCTCGACAACCTGGCGGTGGAATATGGATGTGTCGTTTTTGCCATCGCCGAGTCGCCGCTCGAGAAGGGATGTATTTGGGCGGGAACGAACGACGGTCTCGTCCAGGTCACCCGAAACGGCGGGAAAAACTGGACCAACCTCACGAAGAACATCCCCGGTCTTCCGGCCTGGGGGACGGTGAGCAATATCGAGCCGTCGCGTTATGACGCGGGGACTGCCTATCTAACGGTCGATTTCCACCAGATGAACAGCCGCGACCCGTTTGTTTATAAGACGGCTGACTATGGGAAGACCTGGGTCTCGCTGAGCGCGGGGGTCCCCAAGAGCGTCTTCAGCTATTGCCACTGGGTCCACGAGGACCCGGTGCGCAAGGGACTGCTTTACCTCGGAACCGAGAACGCGATCTTTGTTTCCTTCGATGACGGGAAGAGCTGGCTGCCGCTCCAGAACAACCTGCCCCATGCTCCTGTCCATCACATGGTCGTCCAGCCTCATTTCAACGACCTCGTGGTCGGGACCTACGGCCGGGGCTTCTGGGTCATGGACGATATCACTCCGCTGCAACAGCTCAGCGACGCGGTCATCCAATCAGCCGTCCATATATTCAAGCCGCGCCCGGCCTACCGGCTGCACAGCATAACTGGTGGACAGCGGCTCACACCCGAAGCGTATATCAATTATTATCTGAAGGATACGCCCAAGGGCGAGGTGACGGTTACGATCCTTGGCGAAAGCGGGCAGACGGTGGCGTCAGTGCCCGGGACAAAGCAACCCGGGCTCAACCGCGTCTCCTGGAACCTGGCGTATTCAGGAGCCCGCGGAGCAAAGCTCCGGACAAAGCCGGCCGGGAATCCCCGGGTCGTGGAGGAGCTACGTTTCCGCGACACTTGGGAGCGCGAGGGCTGGTATCCGCTGCTGAGTTGGGGAGCCGATGCCGGGTTCCAGGGGTTCCTGGCCGCGCCCGGCACATACACCGTGAAGCTCAAGGCCGGCGACCAGGAGTTCAGTGAGAAGCTCGAGGTCAAGAAAGACCCACACTCGGCCGGGACTCTGGCCGATATCCAGGAACAGGTGAAGCTGCAGCTCGAAATCCGCGACGACCTCAACGTCTGCTCGGACATGATCAGCCGGCTCGAATGGATGCGAAAGCAACTTTATGGCCTCAAGGATGTGCTTGCCTCGGGAAAGGACGCCGCGGAGATACTACCAGCCATCGATGAATTTGATCAGAAGCTGCAGTCCGTAGAGTACGAGCTCTTCCAGAAGACCCTGGCCGAGGGCGACACCAAGTCCTTCCGCGACCCTCAGAAGATCTACATGAAGCTCTCGGTGCTCTCCGGCGACGTCTCGAACAGCGTGGACTTCGCGCCCAACAAGCAGCAGCGGGAGGTCTATGCCGTATTGAAGGAGAGGCTGGCGGTCCGGAAGGCGAGGTTCGATGAGATCATGAAGACCGACCTTCCGGTTTTCAACAAAAAGCTCGCCGACAGGAACATCCCCGGCCTCGTCGTCCCCGAAATAAAATAGGGGTCGAGAGAGGAGGAGGCATGAAAATCTTGCGGCCTGAACGGACGGTTTTCCCTATATTCTTAATATCGGTCTTCTTCTTGGCGTTATCGATTTTGGCCCAAGAGAGACCCGAGGAGGCGCTGCTCAAGCAGTTCACTTTTCGAAACCTGGGGCCCTTCCGCGCCGGGTCCTGGGTCACGAGCTTTGCCGTTCCTGCCAATCCGCCCCGCGCCCACCTCTACACCCTTTACGTGGGCACCCGAAACGGCGGCGTCTGGAAGACGGTCAACAACGGCACAACTTTCGAGCCGATTTTCGACGGACAGGAAGCGCTCTCCATCGGCGACGTCGCCGTGGCGCCAGCGGACGGGAACATCGTCTGGGTGGGGACGGGGGAGGCCTACTGCGCCCGAAGCTCCAACAGCGGGGACGGCATTTACAAGTCCACCGACGCCGGACAAACATGGAAGCACATGGGCCTCCGCGACTCCCATCACGTCGCCCGGATCATCATCCACCCGACTAACCCGGATATCGTCTATGCCGCCGTCATGGGACATCTCTTTTCGGCGAACGAGGAGCGCGGCGTGTTCAAGACGGCCGACGGCGGTGCGACCTGGCAGAAGGTTCTCTATAGAAACGATAAAGTCGGAGCCATCGACCTGGCGATAAACCTTTCTGCCCCCGATACCCTCTATGCGGCGATGTACGAAAAGGCTCGGCTGCCCTGGCATTACGAGGCCGGAGGGACGGAGAGCGCCATCTACAAAACCACGGATGCCGGCAAGACCTGGACTCGTCTCGGCGGAGGGCTTCCCGCGGGCCGCGTCGGCCGGATCGGGTTCGACATCTTCCAGAAAAACCCCGACATCGTCTATGCCATCGTCGAGAACGTCAACAAGCGTCCGCCCACCAAGGACGAGGCGGAGCTGGACAAAAAGCGGGGACGTGAACCCAGCGAGCGAACCTATGGGGTTGAAGTCTTTCGCACGGATGATGCGGGGTTGAGCTGGCGGAAGATCAACGCCGGCAAGGAGTCGGCCTTTGACAAAGCCCCCTACTCCTTCAACCAGCTGCGCATCAATCAACACGACGCGAACAAGGTTTACTGCACGGGCCAGTCGTTGGTGAGTACTATGGACGGCGGCAAGACCTGGAAAGGTTTGACCTGGCCGCCGGACGGCGTCTTCCAGAAGGCCTTCGGCGATTTCCGGACGATGTGGGTCGATCCCGAGGACGGCGACCGCCTGATCTTTGGGAGCGACGGCGGGGTCTATGTCTCCTACGACGGCGGCAAGAGCTGTCACCATTATTACAACATTCCCCTCGGTGAGTTCTATGCCGTCGGAGTCGATATGCAAGACCCCTACAACATCTACGGCGGCCTCCAGGACCACGACTCCTGGAAGGGGCCGTCGAACGGCTGGTCCGGCGAGATCACCCTCGCTGACTGGGTAACGGTCGGCGGAGGCGACGGCATGTATAACGCCATCGACCAGGCCGAAGGCCGCTGGGTTTACAATAACCGCGAGTTCGGCGCGATGTGGCGGCTTGACCAGAAGACCGGCGTCCAGACACCGATCACCCCGCGCCGGGAAAAAGGGAAAGAGCCCTACCGATTCAACTGGACGCCGCCGGTCTTCCTTTCGCCGCAAAACGGCGCCATCGTTTACACGGGAGCCCAGGTCCTCTTGAGGTCGCTCGACCGGGGTGACCACTGGGAAGAGATCAGCCCAGACCTCACCACAAACGACGACTCCAAGCAGCACGGCGCCGGCCACATCAGTTTTTGCACGATCACGACGGCCTCCGAATCGCCCCTGAAGGCGGGAGTCATCTGGGTGGGCACGGACGATGGCAAGGTCCAGGTCACTCTGGACCACGGGGCGACCTGGACCGAGTGCACGGCTGGGATCGCGGCCGCGGGCGGCCCCGCGGAGCTCTGGGTGAGCCGCGTCTTCGCCTCACCGCATGATGCCGGAACGGCCTTCGTCTCCAAGACGGGGTTCCGTCAGGACATCCTCAAGCCGTATCTTTTCCGTACGACCGATTTCGGGGCGACCTGGACGGCGATCGCCGGCGACCTGCCCGACAAGAATATCAATGTGGTCCTTCAGGACCGCACGATCGCCGGCCTTTTTTTCGTCGGCACCGACAGCGGGCTCTATGTTTCCCTCAACGGCGGCCGGAATTGGCTTCCCTTCAAGACCAATATGCCCTGGGTCAAGGTGACCGACCTGGTCATCCATCCCCGGGAGAACGACCTCATTGCCGCCACCTACGGCCGCGGCCTTTGGCTGACTGACATCACTTTGCTTCAGGAGTGGAATGAGAAGGTCCCTGCCGAGGAGGTCCATCTGTTCGCTTGCGAGCCTAGAGTCCAGCGGGTTCAGACGGTCTATGGAAACTATCAGCTCCAGGGCGATAGCCACCTCACGACACCCAATGAACCCGATGACTTCGTCATCACGTACTATCTCAGTAAGAAAGCCAAAGATAAGGTTAAAGTTACGATCACCGACCTTTCGGGCAAGGTGTTGCGCGAACTCGAGGGCAAGGGTGAGGCCGGGTTCAACACGGTGATGTGGGATATGAGGCCGAGCCGGGAGAAGGAGAAGGACGCCGCCGAGGAAGCTTGGGAGTGGCAGCGGAACGCGCTCGTCGAGCCGGGGGAATACACGGTTATCCTCGAAGCCGGCGGCCGGAAGCTGGCTCAAAAGGCCGTTATCCGAAAGCGGCAGGGCTGGTCCATCGGCCCCTTCCCGGCCAGGATCAATTAGGTTTCGCGCCAAAACGGAAGAATTCTGTCTTGCAGAATGATAGAAGAAATACTAAAGTTGTCCTTCTGAATAATGGACATAAAGATTGTTCTCGTCGACGATGACAGGGTGACGCTCCGTTTTCTCGAGCATTTTCTGGTCGGCAATCTATTCTCAGTCCAAACGGCGCAAGACGGAGAGACGGCACTCGACTTGGTCAAGAGAGAAAAACCTTCGATCCTGATCAGCGACCTTGTGCTTCCCAAGATCGACGGCGTCGAGCTGTGCAAGAGAATCAAGCAAGACCCGGACTTGAAGCGAACAAAGGTTATCCTCATGTCGGCGGTATACAGGGAGTCGGCTCTCAGGTCCGTCGCCCGGGACTGCGGCGCGGACGGTTTTGTCGGTAAGCCCATCAGGTCAACAGAGCTGCTGGAAAAGATCTATCAGTTGTCCGGTGAAGCCGACCGTCCTGGGAGAAAAGAAACGCCGTCGTAAAATCGGCCGCGGCCGCGATCGGCTCTGATCCAGAAAAAGAAAATAGGGGGAGAACACTCGGCTCCTCTGTTTTGGGCAGGCGATGGTTGACTTAGGGTGATAAGACAACTATAAAGAAATTGAGCCTTCCTGAGTACCAGGAAGAAAGGAAAAAACCATGAAGGAAACCCGCTCGGTCATATCCGCCTGTCTTGCTTGCGCGCTTTTCAGCTTCTACGGCACCGATATCCGGAGCAAGGCCGTCACCGGAACGCAGGACTGGACCCGGGTGGAGCTCGTCTTCGAAAGCGGGGCCAACGACGTCCTTTCTCTCAACTGCCTTTTCGGCGGCTGGGGGAAGGCCACCGGCACGGCCTGGTTCGATGACGTGGAGCTCGAACTCCTTTCGGGGCGGGCTTTAAAACCGCAAGTAACGGTCGAGGCGACGAAAACATTGGCGCCGCTGTCGAAGTACATCTATGGCCAGTTCATCGAGCACCTCGGCCGCTGCATCTACCAGGGCGTCTGGGCGGAGATGCTCGAGGACCGCAAGTTCTTCTACGCCGTGAACACCCCGGATTCCGTCTGGAAGTCTAGCGGGGAGCCGCACAGCGTCTGGATGAACCCGGTCGTCGCCTATGTCGGCGTCCATGCAGTCGAAGTCCGGTTAAAGGGAAACGGCCGGCCCGGCGGGATATCTCAAGGGGACCTGGCTATCATCGAAAGGAAATCCTATGCCGGCCGGATTGTGCTCTCCGCTGATCCAGGCGCCCTGCCCATTGAAGTGAGCCTGGTCTGGGGTGATGGCGTCGAAGATAGGCAGGCGGTGAGTATTGACGACATCGGGAATGATTATCGCACCTTCCCCGTATCGTTTACGGCCGGTGCCTCGACCGAGAATGCCCGTTTGGAGATTTGGTCGAGGGGCGGTGAGTCCTTCAGGGTGGGCGCCGTCTCGCTCATGCCCGCGGACAATATCGAGGGCTTCCGTCCCGAGGTCCTCGCGCTGCTCAAGGAGCTGGATTCGCCTGTCTACCGTTGGCCGGGCGGCAATTTCGTCAGCGGCTACAACTGGAAGGACGGCATCGGCGACCCCGACCGCCGTCCGCCGCGCAAGAACCCGGCCTGGCTCGGGATAGAGCACAACGACGTCGGCGTCCACGAATACCTCGACCTGATGCG
>DQHV01000389.1 GCA_003524335.1 Candidatus Aminicenantota bacterium
AGAAGCTGTTCGAGTACGAGAACGTCAAGCTGCGCTTCACCGACGACGCCCTCGAGGCGATTGCCGAGTCGGCGCTCCGCCGGAAGATCGGCGCGCGCGGCCTCCGGATGATCATCGAGGACCTGATGCTCGACCTCATGTATGATCTGCCCACCTCGCGCCGCGACACCAAGATCGTGATCACCCGGAGGATGGTCGAGGACGGCGGGCCGGGCTTCGAACGACTAAAGAAAGCGGTGGGAGAATAAAATATGACCCAAGAAGCGAACGGCAACGCCGAGATGATCCGCAACATCCCGCTCATCCCCTTGCGGGACCTGGTCATTTTCCCCTCGACCCTGGTCCCTTTCATCATCGGGCGCTCGTCTTCCGTCCAGGCGCTGGACAAGGCCATGGAGAGGGATAAGCTCATTTTCCTGTCGGCGCAGATGGACGCTTCGATCGATAACCCGACGCCCAAAGATATCTACTCCCTGGGCGTGACGGCCAAGATCATCCGGACCGTCAAATCGGACGAAAAGAACGTCAAGGTCATAGTCGAGGCCAAAAAGAGGGCCCGGGTCATTGAATATCTGAGTACCTACCCCTATTATCAGGTCCTGGCCAAGGTCATTAAAGAGATCGAGGACCAGAGTCCGGAGATCAAGGAGCTGCTGAAGAGGGTCCTGGCGCTGTTCGAGGACTATCTCAAGCTCAATCAGAACGCCAACATCGAGTCCATCATCCCGGCGCTGCGCGATACGACGCCGGAGAGGATCACCGATATCATTGCCTCTCACCTTTATCTCCCTCTGGAAGAGAAGCAGAATATCCTGGAGACGATCAACACCTTGGAGAGGACCAGGCGGTTGAACTACCTGCTCGAAAACGAGATCCTGAAAATCCATTCCAAACTGCGGCGGGATGGGCCGAGGTCGGACCGCCAGAAAGCGGCAGGCAAAGAGGCCAAGCCGAACGTCTTCCCGGCCGGCCCGGGCTATGGCGCCCGGAAAGAGGACCAGCCCAACGAGATCGAGGACCTCAAGCAAAAGGTCAAGAAGGCCAACATGCCTCCGGACGCCCAGGAGAAGGCCCTCAAGGAAATCGAGCGGCTGGAGACCATGCCTCCGATGTCGGCCGAAGCAACCGTCTGCCGGAACTATCTCGACTGGCTGATCTCCATGCCCTGGAACAAGAAATCCCGCGAGAAGAGGGGCCTTAAAGAGGCCGAGCGCGTCCTCAATGAAGACCACTATGGGCTGGAGAAGGTTAAAGAGAGGATCATCGAATTCCTCTCCATCCGTCAGCTCGTCAAGAACCCCAAGGGAGTCATCCTGGGCTTGATCGGTCCGCCCGGTGTCGGGAAGAGCTCTTTGGGAAAGTCCATAGCTAGGGCGACGGGACGGAAGTTCGTGCGCCTGTCGCTCGGAGGAGTCAGGGACGAGGCCGAGGTCCGCGGCCATCGCCGGACCTATATCGGCGCCTACCCCGGCCGGATCATCCAGATGATCAAGCGTGCCGGCACCAAGAACCCCGTCTTCCTGTTGGACGAGGTGGACAAGATGAGCATGGATTTCCGCGGCGACCCGGCCTCGGCGCTGATGGAAGTCCTGGATCCTGAACAAAACAGCACTTTCCTCGACCACTATATCGATACCGACTTCGACCTCTCCCAGGTCATGTTCATCGTTACGGCCAACATGATCGATCCCATACCGCGGCCTCTCATCGACCGCATGGAGGTCATCCGCCTCCCCGGCTACACCGAGGACGAGAAGCTCCAGATCGCCAAGAGGTTCCTGGTCCCCAAGCAGATGAAGGCCCACGGCCTCAGGGCGGTGAACCTCAAGATCACCGACCCGGCCATGCAGAAGATCATTAGGGAGTATACCAGGGAGGCCGGCGTACGGAACCTGGAGCGGGAGATCACCTCGGTCTGCCGGAAGCTGGTCAAACGGGTCGTCCAAAAAGGCAAGGAACACGGCGAGCGGGTGACGCCCAAGAACCTCGAGTCCTACCTGGGCATCCCCAAATTCCGTCGAACCGGGATCGATAAGAAGGATGAAATCGGAGGCGCCATCGGCATGGCCTGGACCGAGTTCGGAGGAGAGCTGCTGATTTTTGAGGCGACCAAGATCCACGGCAAAGGGAATTTCACTCTGACTGGCCAGCTCGGCGAGATCATGCAGGAGTCTGCTCAGGCCGCCTTCAGCTATGTCCGGGGAAAAGTCTTCGAGCTCAACATCGCCAAGGACCTGCACAAGAATTTTGACATCCACATCCACGTCCCCGAAGGGGCAACCCCGAAGGAAGGTCCGTCCGCGGGTATTACCCTCGCCACCTCGATCATCTCGCTCCTAACTGACATCCCGGTCAACCGGAAGGTGGCTATGACCGGGGAGATCACTCTTAAGGGCAAGGTCCTTCCGGTCGGCGGGATAAAGGAGAAGCTCCTGGCGGCGCACCGCGAGGGGATCCGGGAGGTCATCATCCCGCTCGACAACAAAGCCGACCTCAAAGACCTCCCCAAGGTGATCAAACAGGAAGTCAAAATCCATCTTGTGGAAAACATGGACGAAGTCCTGAAGATAGCCCTGACAGGTGAGCTTCCCCAGAAACTGCCGAAGGAAACGCCGGTCATCACGCCGGAGCTTTCCCCTGGGGGAGGGGAGGGCGAGGGCCCGACCGAGCCTCCCCTGACTCACTGAGGGTTCGCCGAACGATAATCTTCTGAGATCGGAAGACAATTCTTGAGGAGATGTGAATCATGAAAGAGAAAGAGTACAGCCTTGTAGAACTCGAAGAAAAAGAGCTGAAGGAACTCCAGAAGATCGCCGGCCAGGCCGGAGTCGAGGACGAGGAGATCGAGGATGCCAGCAAGCACAACCTGATTTTCAAGACCCTCGAGGCCCAGGCCAAGAAGAGCGGCCTGCTGTTCTCCGAGGGCGTCCTGGAGACGCTGGAGGACGGGTTCGGCTTCCTGCGGGCCCCGGATTTCAGCTACCTTCCCAGCCAGGATGACATCTATGTTTCCCCCTCCCAGATCAGGAAATTCCAGCTCCGGACAGGGGACACGATCAGCGGGATCGTCAGGCCCCCCAAGAACGGAGAGAAATACTTCGCCCTGATCAAGATCGAGGCCGTCAACTTCACCCATCCCGATGTCATCCAGGACCAGCGGCGGAACGTCCATTTCGAGCGCCTGACGCCGCTCTATCCATTCGAGAAGTTCAACCTCGAGGATGGGAATCCCAAGAACATGAACGCCCGGATCATGGACCTCCTGACGCCGATCGGCAAAGGACAGAGAGGCCTGATTGTCTCGCCGCCGCGGGCCGGAAAAACGACGCTCCTCAAAACGATCGCCAAGTCCATCGAGAAAAACCATCCCGAGGTGTTCCTAATCGTCCTCCTGGTCGCCGAGCGGCCGGAAGAGGTCACGGACTTCCAGAGGACCGTCAACGGGGAGGTGGTGGCTTCGACGTTCGACGAACCGCCGGCCCGGAACGCCCAAGTGGCCAATATCGTCCTCGAAAAGGCAAAGAGGCTGGTGGAGATCAAGCGCGATGTGGCCATCCTTCTCGACAGCGTGACCCGGCTGGCCCGGGCCCACAACGCCATCATCCCTCCCTCGGGAAAAGTCCTGAGCGGCGGCATCGACGCCAATGCCCTGAACAAGCCCAAGAAGTTCTTCGGATCGGCCAGGAAGATCGAGGAGGGCGGGAGCCTGACCATCGTGGCCACCGCCCTGGTCGATACCGGAAGCCGGATGGACGACGTCATTTTTGAGGAGTTCAAGGGTACCGGAAACCTGGAGATTAACCTGGACCGCCGGCTGGTGGACAAGCGTCTGTTCCCGGCCATGGATATCAACCGGTCGGCGACCCGGAAAGAGGAGCTTCTTATCGAGGAGAACGACCTCAACCGGATCTGGATCCTAAGGAAGGTCCTGAGCCAGCTCTCCGAGGTCGAGGCCATGGAGCTCTTGGTCGATAAGCTGGGCAAGGTAAAGACCAACATCGATTTCCTCAATGCCATGAGCAAGGGGCTCTGAACCGCCGCCCAACGGCAGGGGAGGGGCATCCGGGCTTCCTCGCGGCCACCCCTTTTTAAACTTAACCGCAAACCGGATTTTTTTCGGCTCTAATCCCGCCTGTCATTCCGTCCAAATCATCCGGCAAACAACGAGCTCAGGAGCACCGCACTTTTTCGCCCCCGCTTTTCTGTCGGGCCCAGAACAGCGAGCTGGTTCATCTCTTCATCTTATACAACTCAGGAAACGGGCGATGGCTCAGAATTTCCACAGATGCACAGGAAATCGGCAGCTAGGATATCCACAGGGTGAGGAAAATCCTATCTGATTTAAAGCCAATCAGATAAGAAATGCCAAAATAATGCGTCGCATAATGGTTATTATGTCAACTTAGGTCATCTGGCGAGGGAAGCCCCTCTTGAGGAGGCCGAAGTCCGGCTTTTCCCCTATGGCTTTCAGGGTTTGGATTTCAGCCGAGAGATGATCTCTTCGAGCACCTGGATGACTTCTTCCCGGCTGACGGCGTGTTTTTTAAATTCGATCCGCAGGTGGTACTGATCGTTGGACTGGGGCGTGTAATTGAAGACAAACGGCTTGCTTGTCTTGCTTTTGCCTTGGAGCTTCTTGGAGAGCTCGCGGGTATCCTCGCGGCGCAAGCCGCGCTGCGTGATCTCGTGGATAAGGCGCTCCATGTCGGATTGTTTTTCCTGTTTGGCGATTTCGATCAAGGTGCTACGGCTGGTGATCCCGGCTTCTTTGCAGATCGCTCGGAGCTTTTTAGGAATCCGAGCCACGTTGACGATTTCGGTGATGGTCGAGCGGGCCTTGCCGATTTTTTCGGCCAGCTGGGCGTGGTTATAGCGATAGATCTCGACCAGCGCGTTCAGGCCGTCCGCCTCTTCAAAAACATCCAGGTCTTTGCGCTGCAGGTTTTCGATAAGGGCAAGCTCCATGGCTTCATTGTCCTTGACGATCATCTCGATGGCCGGGATTTCGTTGAGGCCGACTCGCTTGCAGGCCACGTAGCGGCGCTCGCCGGCGATGATCTC
>DQHV01000239.1 GCA_003524335.1 Candidatus Aminicenantota bacterium
CATTTCTTGCCCGTTCCGGAGGTGATCCTCAAAGAAACCAAACCCTCGCCGGCTCGGCGCGTGCCGTCCTTATTGAACCGCAAGTTCATCTTCCTTCTCGACTACAAGAATAACGACCTCGAAGGCATCGCCAAATCAAGAAAGGCCATCCTTCAATTCATGAATAACCAGGTCCAACAGACCGACGAGGTCGCTCTCTTCTCGTTCCGGAGCCCATGGGGGCTGGTGCTTCATGAATACTTAACCTCCGACCACCAGAGAATCCGGGAGACATTAAAAAAAATAATAGGCATTCCTGAAATTTCGGAGGGCTGGGGGTCGTATCTTATCTTTGGACACAGCGGAGAGGATATCACCAGCGGCCGAATCGCTGTTCCGATCGACCTGATGATCAAGAGCCCTTCGGTCGGCGGCGGGCTCGTCTATTGCCTCCGGGACTTGGCCAAGGCCCTGCGAAGCGTCCCCGGGCAAAAAAATATCATCCTCTTCTCAAGGGGAATCGGGGGCGACGTCAGGGACCCCGAGTTCCTGGAAATGTGCCGGGTGCTGGCCACGGCCAATTGCCCTGTTTTTTCCATCAACACCGTCACCGGCATGGAAAAAATCAGAATCCTGGCAGAAGACTCGCTGGAAAACGTCTCTGCCCTGACCGGAGGAAAGTACTTCCCTGATGTTAATTATGAGTCCAAGATCGCCGCGGACATCCAGACAGCCACCAGCAACTATTACGTCCTTGGGTATTCGATCGCCTCCAACTGGGACGGCAAATTCCATGATATAAAAGTGGAGGTCCAAAAACCGGGATTCAAGGTTTACGCCCAAAGGGGCTATTTCAACCCCCTTCCCTTCCCTAGGCTCTCGACCGTCGAGAAGCACCTTCACCTTTTGGAACTTGCGCTCGGGGAAAAAACCTATTCCGACTTACGAATGGATTTCTCCATGATCGCTCTTCCGTTTTCCAATGACAAGGAGTCGAACACCGTGCTCATCTCCGAGATCCCGGTCCAGAGAATCCGGGAGGCTGTTGGTAATGATACCGAGCTTATCAGTCTGGTCTTTGACCAGAACAGGACCATTGTTGACAGCAAGAGAGAGACAATCAACTGGCAGGCGAACGATCGGAATAAAGTCTACCATTATTCAGTCATCTCCTTAGCGCCGGGGAGGTACGACTGCCGGATCGTCCTGCGAAACCTGGAGACCGGCGCCAGCGCGCTGGCATCCGGGACGGCCGGCATTCCGGATCGAAAAGAGAAGGGCCTTCAGCTCTTTCCGCCACTCCTGCTAAGGCCCGAAAAAGGTGCTCTTTATTTAAGAGCGACTCCACTCGAAAAACCTCCCGGAGGGCTGGATACGCCCTTCCTTATGGACGTGTTTTCAACCGACCTAAACGAATACACTCCCTATATAGAGAAGGCGCTGCCTCAAAGAAACGAGGTCTGGGCCTCGGTTCGATGCGCGTTCGCCGGCAACTCGGGCGGCGGGATCAGGCTCACAGCGTTCTTGGTAGATCAAACGACGGCGGAAAGGGTGGCCATCCCCCTGACGATTGTGAGTGAAAAAGAAAAGAACAACGTGAAGACCTATCTCGTGCGCTTCCGCGTCCCGGAGCTGGAGCCGGATGAATATCCCTTGTATTTCATCGCCGAGGACCCGGGGAGCGGCGAAACATCCGTCGTGGGGTGCGATTTTGTCATCCAATAGGGCACCAAGGCGGAAGGGTCAGAAGATGAGCCGCATGTTTCTCTTGAGCACGGTTGTCCTGGCAGCTTTGGCCGGGATATCCCTTTTCCCGGAAGCATCGGCTTTTTCGGTGCTGACTCTGGGTGACGAACAAACCACTCCAAGTCTCGATCTGGACTCCATTCTTAAGAGATTGGCCGACTATTGCCTGAGGCTGGAGAACTCGACTTTCGATTTTGTCTGCTTGGAAGAGATCAAGGAGACAATCGACCCGGCGCTCGATATGAGCCGGCCGCGGGAATCGCTAAAGGACTGGGCGTATTGGGATCTGGCGCGATGGAATTCCAGCAGTCCCATAACGCTCAAAAAGATTGAAAACTCCTATGTCTATGACTATCAATGCATCCGCGCCAACCGGGACATACGCGAGCTACGAACGCTCCTCAAGGAGAACGGCTGGAAAAAACATGAGCCGAACGCCAAGCTTAAAACGGCGGTCGTCGTTTATGGGAACGCCCTCCTCTGGCCCGTGGGCCTTTTTGGCGCGCGCTTTCAGGCGCAGTATGACTACAAAATCGCCGGCGACGGGATGATCGACGGACGACCCGTTATCGTCATCGAGGCGACGCCCAGGGCGGGCGTCCCGGAAACCAGGAGTCTCTACGGCAAGGCGTGGATCGACACGGTAACACTGGAGATCCTGAAAATCGAATGGAGCGAAAGTCGCATCGGACGGTACGAGATTTTCGCGGAAAGAGGGGAGCGTTATAAGCGAACTCCACGGCTCAGGGTGCGTTCCGAACTTAAGGCTGAAAAAAACGGCATCCGGTTCCCGAGTTCTCTTTTCATCGAAGAGGCCTACCTGAATGAAAGAGGCCGCGCTTTCATCCGGTCTTTGACGGCCGTCGTCTATAGGGACTTCAAGTTTTTCACTGTAGAAGTCGAAATCCGGTCGATCGCCCGGGGGACGTTGGGGTAAAGCGGAGTGCATAGAGTGCCCACCGAGGGCGTCGCCCAGCGGGAAAAGCCCGGGCTTAATGTCTATCCGACAGCGCGCCTCTCTTGATTGTGGCTGGAGATCCTCTGCGCTTCTCACGAATGATCGAGACCCCCTGTCCGTCCACGATCGGGCTTTCATGCCCCTGACTGTCGCGAGCGGTGACCGCATAGACATACACATCGTCTTTGCCGATGTTGGCATCTAAAAACTTATAGACACCGGCGGTCACCTCACCACAGAGCAGGTAAGCGGCCTCGCTCTCGCCTGGCTTTTTTCGGTAAACCCGATAAAAGTCGATTCGGACGCCGAGAGCGTCGTTAGCAGGGTTTTGGGACCAAGTCACCAGCGTGACTCTGCGGGATTGGAATAAGCTTTCGTCGATTTTGGTCTCCCAGCGGATGTTCAGAGGCTGAAAGAGCCGCAGAATCTCGATGTTGTGAGTTTTGACACCCGTAGCGCCCACGTTATCCCGGACGACCAGTCTGACCACAAAAGTGCCCCAGCGGTCGTAGGTGTGATTAACTAATACGCCGCCGACCCGACCGCCATCTCCAAAATCCCAGCTGTAGGAAACAATGTCTCCGTCCGGGTCCCGCGACGACGAGGCATTAAAAGTGATTTCCGCCGGGAAAATCGCGGTCGTAGGAGTAAACTCGAACTCGGCCGCCGGCGGTTCGTTATCCGGAGGCACGGGACCGCTCTGCCCCATGTTGCACCAAATTTCTCCGCCCTGGTCCCAGACGTAAAAGATAGGAATGCCCGTTGGGTCCACGGCCACATCGCAGTAGGTGGCTCCAGCGGAATCGGGCACGGCCGCCACGTTCGTCCAGTCGCCGTTGAACTGATTGCTTGTGTCAACACGCGTGCCGTTTCCAGAGAGTCCGACCTGCCAGCAAGCGTAGAGGTTATTCGCCCGCTCGTCAAACGCAGGATTATTCAGGAGCGTCGTCTGGGAGACGGCAACGGGCGCAACAAACCGAGTCCCCGTCCAGCGGCAGTAAAGGACGGCTTTCAATTCGGCCGTCTCGAAGGCGGACGTAAAAACAATATGGGCGATGTCACTCGAATCGGCCTCGACCGCCGGATCCTGTTGTTCATGGGTGCCCTGGTACATGATCTGCGGAGCCGTCCAGTTGGCATTCAGGGCTGTGGACCGCCGGACATAGAATATCTGGTAAACGGAAGTTTTGTACTTCGCCGTCCAGCAGGCAAAGACGGCGTTGGTTCCGACCGCGATGTCGCAAAACTCCGACTGCCCGGCGCTGATTACCTGGGCGTCCTCCCAGATACCGTTAACCCTGGCTCGAGAGTGGACCTGGTAGCTGTCCAAGGTCCACCAGCAAGTGAAAATGTTGCCCAGGGAATCCACAGCCACCCGGGCACTGTCGCAATCGCCGCTCCCCCAGGACGCAAGGAGGAAGGGTGCTCCCCAGCTTCCTCCCGAGAAGATGCGTAGCGAGATCGCGTTTTTTTCGACATAAATCACATAGATATTATCAGAGCCGTCGACGGCGATGCCGACCGGCCGTTTCTCCTCGCTGAAAACCCTCTCGTTGTTGCTGAGGTTGAGGGGGGTACTCCACGTTTGGGTGCCGATGTCATATTTGGCATAGTAGGCATCTCCCCTAGTGGTGTTGCGAACGGACTCGCCCCAGACCACATGGAAATTGCCCATCGAGTCCGCGGCGATCCGCGGCGACAGCGACTCCAGCCCGGGAGAACGGGAGACGTTTTGCTTCCCGCTCAGCCAGCTGTTCGCCGCTAAAAATAAAAGAAGAAAGCCGGCCAGCCCGAGGACAAACCTCGATTTTTGTGTCATAACGCTCCCCATTCGTGCCGGTGCGCCGATTTCCGGCGATTTATCATCGATGGCCGATTGTTCTCGGCCTTCGGCCATCCGCCCGTACACCCATCGCCCCTTCTCCCTGACTAACCGGCACCAAAGAGGATAAAACGTGACCCGAGGAGTTGTCAAGTCAAGGGCGCCGCTTTACCAAGAACTGAGCGTCGGTCCGGGTGCGAAGCGCCGCCACGTCTCGCTAGTTTAAGGCAGCCTATTTCTTGTCTGAGGCGCCAGGCTTGACGAGCGGAACGCCGGCCCGGCACAATGGGCAGTCATCCGGATCGAAGGCCTCCACCTTGAGGGCCAGCAGGCTCCCGACAGGCCGGCCGTCGATCAGCACCGCTCCCGCAGTCCGGTCGACAAGGACGTAGATCCCGGCCAAGGCCACACCTTTCTGCTTCAGGCACTCCACAACTTCCTGGATCGACCCCCCCGTAGTCAGGATGTCCTCGACGATGACGGCGCGCGTCCCAGCCTCCAAGCAGGACCAGCCAGGCCGGAAGGCCATTTTCTCTTCCACCCGCTGGGTGAAGGCAAACCGCTTCCTCAGCTTCAAGGCGGCCAGGAAACCGATGGCGATGGCGCCGTAAGCGGGCGATATGACATAGTCGAAGACCTTTTTTTCACTCCTGATCCGATTGACGAGGAGGTCGACGATCCTGTCAAGGGCGGCCGGATTCTCGATCAACCGGATCTTCTCGAAATACCATTCCGAGTGCTTGCCCGAGGTCAGCTTGAAGTGCCCCTGGAGCAGGGCGTCGCATTCCTTGAACAGATCGAGGACGGTCACGTTCTCGGTCGGGCTCATGGCGGCTCTCCTTCTTGGCGGTGTTCTGTCCCGCGAAATCTAGAGGTTCTTCTCCCGATTTCGGGGAGTGCCTCTCTCCGGCTTGGCTCGGGATATGCCTNNCCGCCTCGAGAGGATTCGCGGAAAGGGGAGAAGAGCCCCATTATAAGGGCAACGCGGCCGGCCGACAAGCGGGCGCCCGATCAGCGGGCCGGCCGGCCTCGGCCCAGGCGGGCGTCGACGAACTCGAGGAGCGACGGAAGGTCGATCTCGTGCTCGCCGGCGTGGACGTCGAGGGCGATGTTCCCCGGGACGCCCATATCGGCGTAGATGGGCCGGATCTCCCGCAGCGCCTGGCGGGCGAGCGGCACGATGAACTGGGTCGGCGGCTCCTTCAGCCCGTTCTGGCACTGGAGGGGCCGCGGCGCGACGAGGGCGAAGATGTCGGCGAAATCGACGAGCTCGCGGAGCCCGTCGATCTTCCAGCACATGCAGTGGTCGCGCTCCATCTGGTCCATGACCGTCAGGAAGCCGCTCGAGACGCAGGCGGCGACGCGGGTGTCCATGGCCGCGAGCCACATGGCCATCTCCCCGCCGAGCGACAGGCCGGCGCAGCCGATCCGGCTCCGGTCGACCTCTTTCAGGGACGCGAGGAGGTCGACGGCCCGCATGAGATCCCAGAGGCGCTCACCGATGAGCGTCCGGCCGGGCTCATAGATCTCGTGCTGGCCGACGTCGACGGCCGCGGTCGCGTAGCCGCGCTCCGCCAGGGCCGAGGCGAAGGCCTTGTAGATCCGCGGGTCCTCGTAGGTGGTGCGGCGGTTGCCGCCATGGCCGTGGATGCAGACGACGGCCGGGTAGGGCGGCTTCGCGCCGCGGGGAATGGACAGCATCGCCTTGATCCGCCGGCCCGGGGTCGAGGAGATCTCGACCTCCTGGAGGACGTAGCCCGGCTTCTCCGACGTCGACAGCACCTTCGTCGCGAGCGGGATCGCGGGGCCGCTGAGGTCGTCGATGCGGACGAGCTTGGCCAGCTTGGCCCGGACGTCCTTTTGCCAGCGGACGGCGGCGGCCTTTGGCCGCGAGGAATATCTCATCGTCCGCAGCTTCGCGGCCGAGGGATCTTCGACCTTCTTCACTGTCAGACGGACCGGCGCGTCGGGGCGCAGGGACAGGGGAAAGCTGAAGAGGTCAGCGCCGTCAACGACTTGGGCCGGCGCGTCGCCGATCCGGACTTCGTACTTGGCCAGCGGGTCGACCGTGAACCACTCCGGGAACTGATTGATCCGCGGATAATCGAACGGCAGGTGCATGACGGCCTTGTGCCTCGCCCGGTCGAAACGGATGGTCCCCGACCACGGCCATTCTCCCGAAAGGGATACGAGAAGGCCGCCGTCGGCGCCGCGGACGGCTCCGAGACGGAGGTCGTCCCGCCAGGGCGACGCAGCCGCGCCCCGGGTCTTCCAGAGCGCGTACATCAGGGCCGTCCGGGCCGAGTTGCCGTCGCCGTGCCAGCCCTCGATGATGCCGTCGGCCCGCTGTTTGCGGTAGATGAACCCGATCGCGTCATCCGCCCATTCCTCGGCCGCCTCGTCAGGGATGCGGGCGAGGAGGTTGATGGCGCCCTCGATCGCGTCGGCATATCCGTCGGCGCTTCCCCCCTCCCAATCGTAATCCCGGTATCCGGCGACGGCGGCGAGGGCCCGGGTCGCCGCGTCCCTGTAGCGCGCGCCCTCGGGATCGATGAGGGCCATGGTCAAATAGGCGTTGAAGACGTAGCCCCAGGTGTCGGCCAGCTTCGCGTTGACGGCCCGGCCGTTCCTCGGGTCAATGGAGTTGACCAGGAGCCCGTCCTCGTTCCGTCCGATCTCGAGGACCCTGTCGAGGACGGCCCGGAAACGGGGCCGGTAGGACGCCCAGCGTTGCGGGTCCTCGTGATAGGCCAGGACGCAGGCTTCGGAGAGCCCGCCGATGATCTCCGAGCCGTGATCACGGAGGACCAGGCGGTCCCGGTCGAGGAGATCTGTCTCGACGAGGAACCGGTCGGCGAGAAGGAAGGCCCACGCGGCGTACTGACCGTCGCCGGTCATCCAGTAGAGCCGGCTCGCGACCTGGAGCAGGTCGCCCGCGACCTCGACGTCGTTCGAAGGGATCGCGCCGGACGGCGTCGCGTAGGGCGCGTGTTTGAAGACGTCGCGGACGAGATCCCTCATCCGGTCGAGCCACGGCGACAACCCCAGCCATTCCGTGATCGGCAGCAGGCCGTCCTTGGCGTACTCCGCCGCGCCGAAGATGACCGCGTCGAGGTTCGGCTCGGGCGTGCGGAAGGCCTGCGTCGCGAAGAGGAAGTCGTCGGGCAGGGAATCGAGGCGCGCCGTGAGCTTCGTCTCGCGCTCGAGGATGGCCCTTGCGGCCTCCTTGAGATAGAGGTCGTCGAGGACGTGGGCCGTGAGGACGATGAAGGGATAGTTGTCCGCGGCGCTGTCCCGGGCGTTCCAGTAGGCGTCCCCGGTCAGGTTGCGCGGCAGGAGGCCCGAGCGCGGGTCGGCGTGGACGAGCCAGCCCCGGGCGAAGCGCCGGCAGAACCGGACCGCCTGCTGGGAGAGCTCGCCGTTCCCGGCGGCCCGGGCCCATGGGTCGTCGGGCGAAGCCGGAGCGGCCAGGGATACGACGATCGCGGCGAGCGAGGCGACGATCAGGGTTCGGCAAGTGACGCGGGACGTGTTCATCTTTCCACCTCGGGCTTTAACATAAACCCGACGTGCGAAAATGGCAACTTGCTGCCAAGAATGGGGACACGTACAAGTACATGTCCCCCTTAAAATAATCCCGGCACCCGAAAATGGCAACCTCCTTCGAGCCGGGGCGCGCCGGCCCCGAACGAGGACCTAAGAACGGGGACATGTACCTGGTACGTGTCCCCAAACGCTCGGCCTTGCCGGGGACGCGACAAATGTGCTAAACGACAGCGGAGGAGGACGACCCATGGCCAGCGAGTTCCGCGATGACCGCGTCTGTTTCGTCTGCGGCGAGAAGAACCCTTTCGGACTGAAGCTTCGCATCCGCACAGACGCGGAGCTCGGCGAATCCGCCGCCGAGGTGACCTTCCCCGAGCACTTCCAGGGCTGGGCCGGGATCGTCCACGGCGGCCTCGTGGCCACCGTCCTCGACGAGGCCATGATCTACGCGGCCAGGGCCACGGGCCTCTTGTGCGTCACCGGCGAGATCACCGTGCGCTTCATCAAGCCGGCGTCGACGGGCGTCGCCTACACGTTGAAGGGCCGCTTCCTCGAGGACAAGGGACGCATTGTTCTCGCCGAAAGCGAACTCCTGGATGCGGACGGCGAGCAGATGGCCCGGGCCTCCGGCAAGCTCTTCAAGATCCCCGGCGAACCGCCCCGCCCTTGATCCCGTTCAGAGCGTCAAGGTGAATTCGCTGACGAGTCCGATGTTGGGAGAGCAGGTGAGATAGAATTTGCACTTGTAGATGCCGGGGGGTAGATGCCCGGCGTCATTGCCCTTGAGGTCCCATACCGTCTCTCCCGTTTGGGACTCCCCAGAGGCCAGTTGGACACTACTTAAGACTGGAAGGAAGTATTTATCGTGAGACCATTGCCAAAGAAGCTCTCCCCCCTGGCTCCGGACCTCGATATCGAAATCCTGGGAGGAATAGAACGTCAGGGTCCGGTCTTCCGGTCCTCTGTTCTCGAGCTTGTGCTGGAACGTCAGGCTGTCCGGTCCCGTGCGGTTAGTCGAGACGGTCAAGTGGAGGCCCTTCGACATGAGCCTGCCACGGCTGACCGTTTCAAGAGGAGAGGTTGCCGTATCGCAGCCGGAGGCCGCCAGCAAGACGGCCAGGATCGTGCCCCAATAAAGGTTTCGAAGCATGCCCATCCTCCTGCCATGAACTCGACCCCTTCCCTTCATATAATAGGATCGGATGCCCTGGCTGTCAAGTGTTAAATATATTTTTATCAGTCAGATAAGAGTACTCAAATCTCAGAAGAAAAAGAAGCGGGCGGCCACGGAGACGAGGAAAACGCCGTAAAGGAGCTTGACCGTCCGTCCCGGCAGGCTGATCGTGATAAGCGCGCCGAAGACGGTCCCGACGAAGAGGCCGGCAGCGATCCAAGCCGCGGCCCCGAGATCGAGATTCCCCGCGTTGTGGTAATAGATCACCCCGGGGATGCCGAAGGGGAAGAGGATGGCCCCGAGCGAGGTGGCGATGGCCCGCTTGGCTGGATAATGCAGGGCCAGGATCAGCAGGGGCACGATGATGTTGCCGCCGCCGATCCCGAACATGCCGG
>DQHV01000355.1 GCA_003524335.1 Candidatus Aminicenantota bacterium
TACATGGAGGAGGCCCAGCAGCTCTGCGACCGGATCGTGGTCATGCATCAGGGGAAGATTTTGAAGGAAGGCGTGCCCTCCAGGCTCGTGGCCGACGAGATCGGACGGGAGGTCGTGGAGGTGCGCGTCCCGAGAGAGGAGGACGAACGGATCGTCGGGCAATTGACCGAATTCTCGCGCGGTCACGAAAGGGTGGGGGACACGCTCTATTTTTACTGCCGCGACGGCCAGGGTTTGATGAAAAAGCTCGTCGAGCTCGACCTCCACAACTATCTAACCAGGCCGGCCACCCTTGAGGATGTCTTCCTGAAGCTCACCGGCAGGAGCCTGATCGAATGAACCTGTCCTACCGGATTTATTACATCTTTCTCCGGAACCTCTATTCCTACAAGAGGTTCGTGGTCCCCACGTTCCTGGTCAGCCTGATCGAGCCCCTGTTCTATCTCGTCACCTTCGGGATCGGCATGGGCGCTTACATCGGTTACTTCGGCGGGAAGCCGTACCTTTATTTTCTCGTGCCGGGTGTTCTTGTCTCGTCCGTCATGATGACCTCGAGTTTCGAGTGCCTTTACGGGACCTTCGTCAAGATGATCCACGAAAAGCTCTACGATTCCCTGATCGCGACTCCGGTCTCCGCCGAGGACGCCGTGGCCGGCGACATCGCCTGGGGCGCCTTCAGGGGTCTGATCAGCGGGACTTTGATGATGACGGTCGCCATGGTTATGGGTGTTCTGCCGGCCTCGGTCCTCAGTGCCGTCCTTCTCCTCGCGTTGATGGTCTTGATCGGAGTCATGTTCGCTTCCCTGGCGATGATCGTGACCTCGTTTTCCCCGAGCTTCGACTTCTTCAATTACTACACGGAGCTGGTCATCACGCCCATGCTCTTCTTCTCGGGCGTCTTCTTTCCCCTTGACAAGTTCCCGCCGTGGATGAAGACCCTATCCGAGTTCATGCCGCTCATCNNTTTTCCCTCAGAATTGCACCTTCTTTTTCCTGAACTTGAGCTTCATCGTCAAAACCTTGTCTGTCGAGAAGATGCGGGCGGCGATGAAGATGAGGACGATGAAGACGGCCAGCATGTAGATGATGCCGTAGAGGACCGCGCTGTAGTTCTCGAGAAGAAGGTTCTGGGTTGTCAGGAACGGATGCGAGAAGGGAATAGCGTAGAGCAGGATTTTCGCCGGGAGCGAGAGTGTCTTGGGGTCGGAAAAGAAGGAAAGGAAATAGGGGATCATGACCAGGAAGATGAGCGGCATGATCAGACTCTGGGCGCTCCGGTAGTCTTCAGCGAGCACTCCCAAGATTGTAGCTAGGGCCAGGGCGACCAGGATGGCAAAGAAGAGCGAAACCCCCAGGATAAGGAAACCCTTAGTGCTCATCGCCAGGCCCAGCTTCTGGATGACTCCGGTGACGCCGTCGGCCGCCGCCGCCCGGCTGATGTCTCCCATGAACCCGCCCATGTAATAGCGGAACCCGAACATATAGATCACGGCCGAGATCAGCCCGACCAGCCCCGAAGCGAACATCTTGGCCGTCACGATCGAGGTTCGGCTGATGGGAACGGTAAGGAGCGTCTCCAGGGTCTTGTTCTGCTTCTCCATGGCGATGGCGGAGATGACCATCTGGGAGGCATAGATGATGATCATCATCAGGATGACAGGGACGAAGATCGACTGCGACGAGACGAACCCGGCGACCGCCTCCGCCTTCCCCTCGGCCATCCGGTCCTTGACGATCACGAAATCCTTGCTCTTGATGGGGTTTTTCACTTTCTCGGGGCTGAGGTCGGGAATCCTCTTCTTGATGAAGTCGTTCGAAAGATACTCATTGATGGCCTTGATGACGGCGTTGATGATGATCGAGCTCCGGCTTCCGACGATCGAGAAAGTCCGGAGGTAGGAATAGGTCTCGATCTCCTTGATCTCCTGCGTTTCCAGCGACTGCCCGAACCCCCGGGGGATGACGAGCAGGAGGTTGATATCGCTTGTCCTGGTCTCGTCGATGGCCTTTTGCTTGTCCGGGTCCTTGATCATCTCGGCCTGGAAGTTGGCCGTCTTGAGGTTGCCGATAAGCTGCTCGGAAAAGGGCGAATCGTCCAGGTTGAGGACGGCGATCTTCTGCGTCCGCATGGCTTTCTTCATCTCGGTCTTGGCCATCTGCCCGATGAAGTAGAACAGGAAGACGGTGAAGAGGAGCGAGATGAGGAGCTGCAGGTTGATCAATTCCTTGATTTCTTTGAAGAGGAGGTTGAGGAATTTTTTCATTGGAGTGCGCTCCTGAAAACCTCTTCGAGGTTACGGGCTTTGTATTTCTCTTTCAGCCCTTCAGATGTTCCCGTGTCCAGGATCCGGCCCTTGTCGATCAGGCCCACCCGGTCGGAGAGGAACTCGATCTCGAGCATGTTGTGCGAAGAGAGGAGCACCGAGATGCCCTCTTTGGCGAACCGTTTGACGATCTCCCGGACTTCGAGGGCATTGATGACGTCCAGCCCCGAGGTGGGCTCGTCCAGGATGGCCAGGTCGGGCCTGGTCATGAGCGCCCGGGCAAGGAGGAGCTTCCGGATCATCCCCTTGGAATAGGTGCCGGCCTTTTCATTGAGCCGTGTTCCCAGGTCGGCGATGTCCCGGGCCCGCTCTATGAACGCCTTAAGCTCCTGTTCCGAATTGGCGTAGAACTTGGCCATAAACTTCAGGTAATCTGTGCCCTTGAGGTTCTTGTAGGCGCCCGCCTCTTCGGGGAGATAGCTGATCCTTTCGCGGATTTTCTCGGGCTGCTTCTTCAGGTCGAAACCGAGGAAGGTGACCTTCCCATCGGACGGGGAGAGGAGTGTCGCGACGATGCGGAGGGCGGTGGTCTTCCCGGCGCCGTTCGGGCCGATCAGGGCGACGATCTC
>DQHV01000069.1 GCA_003524335.1 Candidatus Aminicenantota bacterium
CGGGTCCAGGAATTCGAACGGCAGATCAGAGAAATCGAGGCGGAGAAAAGGGACCACCAGCGGGAGATCGCCCGGGAGATCCATTTTTGGAAGAAGAAGAAGGAAAAGGTCCAGGAACGCATCAAGGAGATCGAGGCCCAACAGCAAGACCTCTATCTCTCGCTCGGCCGGATCCTGGAGGAAAATAAGGTAGAAAGAGTGGACCTCCGCGGGCTCTCTGCCGAGATCGACCTTGTGAACGGCCGCATCGCCACTCTGCAGCGCCGGATCGAAACCCTCGGCGGCGGCTGAGCTTCACTCCCCTTTACGGTCTTCGCCCGNNGGCGGCGGCTGAGTTTCACTCCCCTTTACCGACTTCGCCCAGGACGCTACAATAGAGACGTGCCCAAGGCAAGACTCCTGGTCCATATCTGCTGCGCGCCCGACGCCGCCTATGTCCTCGGCCTTCTCCGGGAAGATTATGATGTGACCGGATTTTTCTCGAACCCGAATATCCAGCCCGCCGAGGAATACAAGCGGCGGCTCGGGGAGGCAAGAAAGGTCGCCGGCATCCTTGGCGTCCGGCTCATCCAGGATGTCTACGACCCTTCGCGCTGGATGAGGATTACCCACAAGTTCAGGCACGAGCCGGAGAAAGGGAGGCGCTGTGACGTGTGCTATGCCTTCCGACTGGAGCGCACGGCCCGGATGGCCTCCGGCCTCGGGTTCGAGGGGTTCACCACGATCATGAGCCTGAGTCCCTGGAAGAAGGCGGCCGCCCTCAACCGGATCGGGAAAATGTTCGGCCGCCGNNCGTCCGGATCACAGTCGGCGGTGTCGTCCAGGGAGTCGGGTTCAGGCCTTTTCTCTACCGGCTGGCGGACAGGTTCGGCTACAAAGGGTGGGTTAAGAACATCGGCTCTGGTGTCGAGGTCCACCTCGAATCGGAAAAGAAGACGGCCTTCGGTCCCTTCCTCCGGGCCCTGGAGGAGGATAAGCCGCCTCTTGTGCGGATCGAAAGCCTGGACCTCCGGCCGGCCGCTTATCAGGGTTCCTCCGGGTTTAAAATCAAAAAATCGCAGGAGGGCGAGAGCTTTGTTTTCATTTCGCCCGATATCGCCACCTGCCGGGCCTGCCAGGCTGAAATCGCGGACCCCGAGGAGCGCCGGCACCGCTATCCGTTCACCAACTGCACCGATTGCGGCCCCCGCTACACCATCGTAAGGTCGCTTCCCTACGACCGGCCGAAGACGACCATGGCCGGTTTCGAGATGTGCCGCGATTGCCGGCGGGAATACGAGGACCCCACGGACCGGAGATACCACGCCCAGCCCATCGCCTGCCCCGTGTGCGGACCCCGGGTGACACTCAAGGAAGCCCGGAGCGGGAAACATATCCCCGGAGGGGTCGAGGCGGCCGCAGGCCTCATTCGGAAGGGCAGGATCCTGGCGGTCAAAGGGCTGGGCGGATTCCACCTCGTCTGTGACCCCCGGCGGCCCGGGGCGGTCCGGCGGCTCCGAGTCATCAAAGAGAGGAAAAGAAAGCCGCTCGCCCTCATGGCCAGGGACATCGCCACTGTCGAAGAGTTTGCCTATGTCAGCCCCGCCGAACGCCGGGAGCTCCTGACGGCCGGCCGCCCCATCGTCCTCCTGCGAAAAAAAAAGGACCTCCCGGGGATATCACCCCATCTGGACGAGATCGGGTTCATGCTGCCCTACACACCTCTCCATCATCTCCTGCTCGAAAGACTCGGCCTCATCGTGGCGACGAGCTCAAACCCCAAGGACGCCCCGATCGCCAAGGACGAAAACGAAGGGATCGGCAGGCTCTGCGACTTCATCCTCACCCACGACCGGCCGATCCAGACGCGGGCCGACGACTCCGTGCTCAAGCTGGCCCGAGACGGGCCCCTGTTCCTGAGGCGGGCCCGCGGTTACGTCCCCTATCCTCAACGTGTCCCCGCGCATCTCCATATCCCGGAGCACATCCTCGCCCTGGGCGGGGAGCTCAAGGACACGGTCTCCGTGTACAAGAACGGCTACGTCATCACCAGCCAGTTCCTGGGAGACCTCGATGAATACCAGAACTTCCGCTATTTCGAGGAGACCATCGCCCACCTCGAACGTTTGTTCGACGTCCGGCCCCGCGTCGTCGTCTCCGACCTCCATCCCCATTTCCGCACGACCCGCTACGCCCAGAGGCTCGGTCTACCCCACCTCCAAGTCCAGCATCACTACGCCCATGTGCTTGCGGTTCTGCTCGAACACCAGATCCCCGCTGGTCAGAAGGTCCTTGGAGTCGCCTTTGACGGATACGGCTATGGACAGGATGGAGGCGCCTGGGGCGGTGAGTTCCTTCTATGCGACTATTCCTCCTTCACCCGAATCGCGCATTTCCGCCCCGTGCCCCTCCCCGGCGGCGACCGGGCCGCCCGCGAACCCTGGCGGATGGCGCTCGCTTATCTTCGGGAAGCGTTTGGAGAAAAGGTCCCCGCCCTGCCTTCCCTCGAAAAGGTGGACAGGCATAAGCGCGACCTTGTTCTAAGAATGAT
>DQHV01000128.1 GCA_003524335.1 Candidatus Aminicenantota bacterium
ATCAGGCCTGGCATATCTAGCCTTCCGGGGCATTCAGAATGACCGGGCTTTAGTCGAGAAGGAGAGGCTCGAAGATACCCGGCGGGCCGCCGGGAAGCCCAGCTAATCTCAACCCAATCGCAACGTCTTTTTATTGACTCGCGGTGTTCACGGGTATAACCTTCCTCTCAGCCAGAGGTGACAAGCGTCATGAGGCTTGATTGGCAAAGACGGACGGTCATCCTCTTCGCCGCGTCTCTCCTGATCTTGAGCGTCGTCCTCGTTTTTTTCGCTGTCCGGGAGGCCGAAAGGGAGAAACTGCTCAAGGAGAGGGAGATCGAGGGCGCGCGACAACGGCTCGTCGATACGATCGACGGCCGGGCGAGATCGCTCATCGGGAAAGCCGAGAATCACGTTCTTGAAGCCGTAAAAAAAGTGCGGGCCGACGCCGAACCCGCCCAGGCGGCCGCCGTCTTGAAAGGCGCGCTTGCTGACATACCCCTTGTCTCCGAGGTTTTTCTCATCGATGACGAAGACCAAGTCGTTTTTCTCGGCGCCAGGCCGCTTTTTCTCCTCCCGGGAGAAAAGCAGAGGCCCAAGGAAATCGCGCGCTCTTTGGAAAACGATGAGCGCTGGAAGCGGGCGGAGGCGGCAGAGTTCCGTCTGAGCGATCATTCCCAGGCCGCCGCTCTTTATCGAGACTTGGCGGCCAGGACCGCCGACCCGGCCTTGGATGCCCTTCTCCTAAACCGCCTGGCCAGGTGTTACACGAAATCGGGGCAACACGAAAACGCCCTCGCCGCGTACAGGCAGCAGCTCCAAATCGGCCTTCCCGACCTCGCTTCCGAGGGGATTCCGCTCGAAATCACCGCGTTGTACCAGACCGGGAATATCCACCTCCAAAGAGGGCAGCGAGCGGAAGCGGCCGGGGCCTTTCTCAATCTCTATCAGGGCCTCCTCGATGTGAGGTGGCCTCTGAGCAAGGATCAATTCGTATCTTTTAGCAAATTGGCGGAGGACCTGTTCCAGACGGCTGTCGGAGAGTTGGATGCCGCTCTCCGGGCGGACTGGGACGGCCGGCTTCAGGACTTGAAAAAAATCGAAGGAGAACGGCTGGCAAAGACGGGGATCCTGGAGAAGGTCCGCGGACGGATCATCCCGCGGATGCGGCTGGAAGCCCGCGAGATGGATGCGGAATCCGGGAAATTCCTGCGCATCGCCGAGCCGACGGATTCCGGCCTTCTTCTGGCCTCCTTTCTCCCCCTGGACACAGACACCATGCTCGGCCTGCTCCTCGATCCCCAGGCTTTGGCCGGCGGGCTTTTTCCGCCAAGCTCCGGCAAACCTGAGCCTGAGGAAGGCTGGTCGGTGGCGATCGTCGATGAATCCGGGAAGGTCCTCGTCGGCCAAGGACTTGTCTCCCCGGAAGCGCCGGAGAAAAGCGGGGAGCCAAAGCGCGTCTTCACAGGCGCATTCGCCGACTCCTTCCCGCCGTGGGCGATCGAAATCTACCAGAGCGGTGCCGGCGCCGCGGAGAGACAGTTCCGGTTGCGAAGGACAATCTACGTCCTGTCCCTCGCGGCCGTCATCGCGGCCCTCTTTTTCGGCGGTTTTCTGGCCATCCGGAGCACGGCCAAGGAGTTGAAACTGGCCAAGCTGAAATCGGATTTCACGGCGACCGTTTCCCACGAGTTCCGGACACCCCTGACGTCCATCCGCTACATGGCCGAACTCCTGCAACGAGGCCGCGTCCGCGATGAGGCGAGGAAACAGCAGTACTATGAAACGATCACGGGTGAAAGCGAGCGGCTGAGCCGGCTCGTCGAGAATCTCCTCGATTTCTCCAAGATCGAAGCGGGAATGAAGGAATACAGGATGGAGGAGACGGACATCGCGGCCCTGGCGGCCGACGTGGCCGGCCGGTTCCGTCAGCAGGCGGCCTTCAAGGATTTCACCCTGGAGACGGAGATCGAGGACGGCCTGCCGGTCATACCTGCGGACAAGGACTCTCTCGCCAGAGCGGTATTCAATCTGCTCGACAACGCCGTGAAGTATTCGGGCCAAAACCCTCGCGTCGTTCTGCGCGCCTGGTCCGGGGAGGATGCCGTCCATCTCCAGGTCGAGGATCACGGGATCGGCATCAGCAAGCCCGAGCAGAAAAAAGTCTTCGAAAAGTTCTACAGGTCCGAGAGCGCCCTGGGGAGCGACGTCAAGGGAAGCGGCATCGGACTTCCCCTGGTCGAGCATGTCGTCCGGGCGCACGGAGGAAAGATCGTTCTCGAGAGCGAACCGGGTAAAGGGACACGCCTGACGATCAGGCTTCCGGTCAGGCGGCCCGAAGAAAAGAAGGAGGGCGAAAATGGATAAGATCCTCGTCATCGAGGACGACAAGGCCATCCTCATGGGCTTCAAGGACGACCTCGAATTCGAGGGCTATGAAGTCGCCACGGCCGCCGATGGGAAAGACGGCCTGAAGCAGGCCTTGGGCGGGGGCTTTCAGCTCGTCGTCCTGGACATCCTCCTGCCGGGGCTCAACGGGTTCGAGGTCTGCAAGAAGCTCAGGGAGGCGGGCATCAAAACGCCCATCCTCATGGTGACCGCGGCCAAAACGGAAGAGATGGACAAGGTGGTCGGATTGGAGCTCGGGGCCGATGACTATGTCACCAAGCCCATCGGCTCGCGGGAGCTCGTCGCCCGGGTGAAGGCGATCCTCCGCCGGACCGACGNNGCTTCACTTGACCGCCCTGGAATTCAACCTGCTCCGGTTTTTCATCGCCCGCCGGGGCCAGGTCGTGACGAGGGATCAGATTCTCGACGAGGCCTGGGGGGAGGCCGTCGTTGCCTACCGGACAATTGACCCGCACATCGCCCACCTGAGGAAGA
>DQHV01000126.1 GCA_003524335.1 Candidatus Aminicenantota bacterium
GAGGACAGCCACCTGGGGGACTTCATCGAAGACAAGCTCATGCCCTCGCCTCCCGATACGGTCATCCATATCAACCTGCGCGAGCAGATCGAGGAGGCCCTCAAGTCCTTGACCGAGAGAGAGGCCAAGGTCCTCAAGATGCGCTTCGGGCTGGGGGACGGGAACGAGCACACCCTGGAAGAAGTCGGCCAGCAGTTTAAGGTCACCCGTGAAAGAATCCGCCAGATCGAGGCCAAAGCCCTCCGCAAGCTCAAGCACCCCAGCCGCAGCCGCAAGCTGAGGTCCTTCACCGACAACCATTAGGGGACGTTCCCCAGGGTACCACCCTATTGCCAGAACGCTTTTAACAGGGTGGTACCCTGGGGAACGTCCCTCTAACTCTAACTCACTTGGTTTGACTATCCGGGGCAGTTTTGATATAAGATGGCGGAGGGCCTATAGCTCAGCGGTAGAGCTACCGGCTCATAACCGGCAGGTCCCAGGTTCGAATCCTGGTAGGCCCATATTGATCCCGAGGAAGAGATGTGGAAATCGATTTCGAGAAGTTGATCCAGCTTCAACAACTGGATATGGAGATCCGGCAGCTCACTCTTTTGCTTGACAGCATCCCCCCTCAAATCAAAGACATTGACCAAAAGATCGCGGAAAGCTCCCAACTGGCGGCCGCGGCCAAGGAAAAGATGACCGGGAGCCAGAAAAAGAGACGCGAACTCGAGTCCGAGGTCAAGGACATCAAGTCCCAGATCGGCAAGTACAAGCGCCAGCTCAACGAAGTTAAGACGAACAAGGAATACACGGCCCTTCTCAAGGAGATCGAGGAGTCGGAGAAAAAGGTCGACCGGCTGGAGGAGACGTTTATCGCCGAGATGCTCCTGGAGGACGACATCCAGAAGGAGATCAAAACGGCCGGCCAGAAGCACGTTGAGACCCAGGCCATCCTGACCAAGGAAAAGGAAGCCCTCTCCCGGAGAAAGAAAGAGACGGAAGAAAAAGCCCGAGTGTTCGGTCAGAGCCGGGAAGAGCTCCTGCCCACGATACCGGCCGAGCAGGTCAGCCTATATCTCAAGATATTCCGGAAGAAGGGAGGCACCGCCCTCTCCCCCGTCAAGGACGATTTCTGCGCCCTGTGCCATGTGCGCGTCCGGCCGCAGGTCCTGAATGAACTGCTCTCCACCCGAAAGCTCATTCTCTGTGAGAACTGTGGCCGCATCCTCTATTGGCGGGAANNCTCGTACAAAGCGTCAATCAGGGCTTTATATTTCTGCTCGACGATGTTCCGCTTCACCTTGAGGCTGGGGGTCATCTCTCCCTTCTCGATCTCGAAGTCCCGGTCGAGGAGAGCGATCCGTTTGATTCTCTCGTACTGGGCCAAGTTGGGGGTAGCCCTGTCGACCTCGGCCTTGACGAAATTGACCACCTGCTCGTTGCCGACGAGCTCCGCCCGGCCGGCGAAGGGAATATGGCTCGACTGGGCGTATTTTTCGAGCTTTTCGAAATTGGGCACGATTAAGGCGCAAACGAACCTCCGTCGGTCGCCGATGACGACGGCGTTGGAGATGAAGGGGTTGGTCCTGAGGATGTTTTCGATCGGCTGAGGCGCGATATTCTTTCCGCCGGCGGTGACGATGATGTCTTTCTTGCGGTCGGTGATAACGACAAACCCGTCTTTGTCGATATGCCCTATATCTCCGGTGTGGAACCAGTCTCCCTCAAAGGCTTCCCGGGTTTCGGCCTCCTTCTTGTAGTAGCCTTTCATCACGTGCGGGCCCCGGGTCAAGATCTCCCCGTCCGGACCGATCTTGACCTCCACACCCGGGATGGGCTTGCCGACCGTCCCGAGCCTGATGTTTTCAAAGGTGTTGACTGAGATCACTGGCGAAGTCTCCGTCAAGCCGTATCCCTCCAGGATGACAAGCCCGAGAGCGTAGAAAAACTCGGCGATGTCCTTAGACAGGGGGGCGCCGCCGGAGACGAAAAAGCGCACTCGGCCTCCGGTTTTTGCGATGATCTTTGAATAGACCAGCTTGTGGGCCAGGTTTCTCTTTCTCTGGAGTCCGCCGGGGATNNATCTTCTCGAAAACGCGGGGAACGCTGACCATGACGTTCGGCCGGATCTCGAGCAGGTTCTCGCCCACGCTCTCCACGCTCTCGGCATAACCGATCCGGCAGCCCTTGAAGATATAGGTGAAGGTGACCATCCTTTCCAGGACGTGGGACAGCGGCAGGAAGGAAAGCACGGTATCCTTATCAGAAAACTCAATAATGGCGGAAACGCTCTGGACATTGCTCAAAAAGTTGCTGTGGGTCAGGATAACCCCCTTGGGGGCGCCGGTCGTGCCTGAGGTGTAGATCAGGGAGGCTTCGTCCTCGGGCTTGACCGCATTGACCAGGGACTCAAACAGCAACGGATTCTGCTCATCGATCTTCCGGCCCCGCTCCAGGACCTGATTAAAGGGGAGGACGCCGTCGGGAGCTTCCTCCAGGAAGGTAATGAAATGGCGGACCTGGGTCAGGCTTGGCTTGACGGCCTCGACCTTCTTCCACAGGTCCTCGCAGGAGACCACGACGGCCTTGGCGTCTGAATCATCGATGATGTACTTGATCTGCTCGGAGACGAGAGAAGTATATATGGGGACCGTGCTCGCTCCCAGGCAGAGGTTCGCGTGGTCAGTGATCACCCATTCGGGCCGGTTCTCGGAGAGGATGACAACCTTGTCCCCCTTTTGCAGCCCCAGGTCTTTGAGCCCCAGGCACAAGTGCTTCACCCGCCGGCCGAATTCTTCGGTCGAGAGCGGCTGATACCGGCCCTCCTTCTTGTAAAGCATGAAGTCCGGCTTGGGGTAGGTCTTGACGGTGTTCAAAAGGACTTGGGCGAGTGTTTCGGCCATTTTTCCCTCCTCCGGTTAAGGTGGGGTCATTTTAGATATAGGCAATCCGGCTGTCAAGGAAAAAGTTACGCCCGGCTGCTCGGCGGGGACCCGGACCACCTGAGGAATTTCATCCGCAAATACTATCAGCGGGACGGCTTGGAATCTCTGACCCGTAAAGAGCCTTCGAGCCTGATCGAATCCCTAAAGGCGATCCGGGCCCGAGAGCCCAGGACACGAAAGCTCGCCTAACCGTCCCCAAAGAAATGAGCGCGGAGGTCCTCTTCTGGGACAAAACGCGACGCTTGACGGAAGATCGTCTGGATCGTGCCGGGGGCAAGCTCGCGATGGAGCGGAACAGTCAGGATCTGAGGAGGTCTGCCTTCGATCTCGCGCTTCAGTTTGGCATGGCTGCCACGGATCGAGGCGACCGAAAAGCCAAAAGTGTGAAGGATCCGGAGGATCTGCCTGGCCGACAGGCGTTTAAGCCTCGTCATCGCCAGAAAGATGTTCCTCATAAGTCAGGGCGATCCTCGGCGACCTCGTGAGCCCGAAAACGCCAGGCTCCTCGCCCTCGAGATGGAGCTGGATGGCCTTTTTCAGGTTCGCCACGAGCTCGTCAAGCGACCTCCCTTGGGTCACCAGAGCCAGCTCCAGGCCTTCGGCTACATAAAAACCGGCAGATCGGCGGACAGCGACGTGGATCGTGTCATGAGGGGGGCCGGGCTTGGCGTATGCTGCCGGACTCTCTTCGACCCGGACTCGCGGCTTNNATTGCGTTCGGCTTGCCAGGTCGGCAGAATCTCGTATTCGCCGCGGGCCAGGCGCCGGAAATAGGGCCATTTATGCGGATGGTTGATTGGCGCGTTGACGCAGCACCGGCTGACGATATGCGTGCGGACCGAGCTTTCCTTTAAATGCGGTAAGGCATGGACCACATCCGCGACACGAAAGGTCATTTCCCCGCGTTCCCGGCAGATCCTCTGCGCCATCAGCAGCACTTCTTCATGAATCGCCATGCTCACCTCTTCGAAAGCATAATAGTACTTGATAATATAATTTGTCAAGTTGACATTGCAAAACGGCCCCATGGCGTCCCTCTCAAAACAGCGCCAGGGGACCGCGACGCGGACCCCTCGGGACGCCCGTCGGTCAGCGAGATGCGGCGGGCCCGCCGGGGCTTTTCAAACTGCACGGGGCCGACGCCGTCGAGAATGAACGTCCGGGATCTTTTCTGCGTCGCTCGGGGCTCACTCGCTTCAAGCTCAAAATCGGCGCCTTCCCTCATGAAGCGACGATATTCCCGGCCGGAGAAGGCCGTCAAGAAAGAAGAAGCGCGCGGCTCCACTCTACTTCGGCTTTAAGCAACAATTTCCGGGCTGAGCCGTACTTATTCTAAGGCGTCGACTATCCAGGAGGAGAAATGAAACGACCGCAGTTCGTCCAGGTGGTTTTTCCCGTCCTAGCCTCTTTGTTGTTCGCAACCGGAATCGCGAACGCCCAGAAGGCGGGGGACCTGAAGATAGAACCCTATGTCTTCGAGTCGGCGGGCGGAGAGAAAGTCGAAGCGGAGCTCGGCAGGCTCCTTGTTCCGGAGAATCGCCTCCGGCCCCAAAGCCGCCTAATTGAGCTGGCCTTCGTTCGATTCAGGTCCACTTCGAAGAACCCGAGCTCCCCGATTATTTATCTGGCTGGGGGTCCCGGCGGCTCGGGCATCGCGACGGCGCGCGGCACCCGCTTCCCCCTGTTCACGGCCCTGCGCGAGGTCGCCGACGTCATCGCCCTCGACCAGCGGAGAGTCGGCCAGTCCGAGCCAAACCTCTATTGTCTCGACCCGGTGGATTATCCCGCCGACAAGGCGCCCGATCGCCAAGAGCTTCTGGACTCCTTCCGCAAGATTTCGCGGACCTGCGCCGAACGGTTTCGCAAGGACGGCGTTGACCTCGAAGGATACAACACAAAGGAGAGCGCCGACGACCTGGAGGACCTCAGAAAAGCGCTCGGCGCAAAGAGAATTTGCCTTTGGGCAATAAGCTATGGCACCCACCTTTCGCTGGCGACGATCGAACGGCACGAGAGCAGCATCGATCGCATGATCCTCGCCGGCGTCGAGGGCCTGACCCAGACGATCAAGCTGCCGAGCAACATCCAAAGACATCCTCACCCTTCAAATTCTGACCGCCCAGTCTTTTGGCGGCGGAGAAGCCTCGCTGCCGGCGTTTTTCTATGCGATGTCGAAGGGCGATTTCTCGGACGCCGCGCGGGGCTGGATGGACTTCATCAGCGGCGGGCTTTCCCACCTTGGCTCGGCCATGGCCTACATGATGGACTGCTATTCGGGACTATCCGCCGCTCGCCGCCGGCAGATCGAAGAGGAAGCCAAAACCTGCCTGCTCGAAGACATCATTGACCTGCCGCACCCCTACGTCTGCGACGCCTGGGGAAATCCAGACCTGGGGGATGCGTTTCGACGGGAGCCGAAGTCAAAGATACCCGCTCTTTTTATCAGCGGGACATTCGACGTGCGGACTCCGGTCAGCAACGCCGAAGAGGTGCGGGGCGGTTTCCCCGACAGCGAGCATCTGATTATCGAAGGCGCCGTACACAGCGACCCGCTCTTCTTGTCCTCGCCTCAGATCAAAGAGGTGATGCTCGAGTTCCTGAAAGGACAGAAAATCTCCACAACGCGCATCGTCCTCCCGCCTCTGAAATTCGAGCCCCTGAAAAAATAGAACCTCGAGATCAAGACTTCTGCCTGAACTTGAAGGGCTCTCGCGCATCATCATCGGCCTCGAGGACCTCATCACCGACAGGATGCATGCCTGCAAGAACTGGAAGTCTGAGGTCGACTGCGAGATGACGGAACAAAAGCCCGGAGATGATGGCGTTCGAACTCATGCCTGACTTCAGAATGGGCGATTTCCGATCGATCGAATCGAATTTCAGACCGTGAATATTCCCGATTTACGGGCCCGAGTTCGCAATTCATCGCGGAAGGCTGAATGCCGCCTGTACTTATCTTTAACGCGGTCGATAAGCGCCTGGCCGTCATTTCTCCGGTCGTTGCTCCAATAGACCTCCGCCACGGCGAGCAGCAATTCGGCAGCCTTCCAGTAACTCTTGCGCCTTTTATTTCCGACGATCGCAACGATTCGGTTGCAAGCTATTTTTTCCGCAAGAACGGAATACCTTTCTTTATCGGCCGCCCGAAGGGGCATTTCTTTCAATACGGCTTCCAGATATTTCCGGAAACGCGGGGCGGTTTTCTCCGGTTGTCGACGTCCCGGCCGATCTTCGGCCACGTCCCCTTCGATATCATAATCAGTTAATGTGAGGGGATCGGTGGCCTCGTTCCACAACTCGGCCAGATTCGCGGTCAGCCGTCTTTCCGGATTCCATTTGGCCACCAGGAAAAAAGGGACGCCGAGCACACCGGGATCTTCTCCCGAGCTCCACCCGAGAGGTTTAGATTTTTCCATCGCCGCCGCGGCCATCTCGTAATTGCCGCTTAACAGTCGGCACTGAAGGCCGAGATCCCCCGGAACCTCCTTCTCGAAGAAATCCGGCTGCCGATCGTATTGCCAAGTCCGCTCTCTGCTTTGCTTTTTATCATTGACCTCGATGAAGGCAAGGTTTTCATCCAGGATCTTTTTTCGCTCCTCTCGATTCTCGGCATAATCCAGGGCATTTAAAAGCCGTTCAAGACAAGGGTCGGCCATGAGCGCTTCTTTTAGGGATCGTCCGATCAGAGCTTTCTTATTCAAGCGGATGGCTGCCTCGTGAAGGTAATCCGCAATCTTGGAACGAATCCACAAGCCGGCCGGCAATCGTTCCAAGCCTAGGGACGCCGCTCGGACCATTTCATCATACTTGTCCGTCGCCCTCAAAGCCTCCAGCCACTCGAGAAAAGCGCCGGGATACTTCAACCCGTCTTCCGCGGCCAGTGTTTCAAGTCCTCGGATTCCTTGAAACAACCTCACGGCCTCTCGGACGAGAGCGGCGGATAATGAACTCACCTCTTGTTTTTTTAGGAACTCCGGCCAGCGTTGTCCGAAATCCTCCAGTTGGGGAAGCTCCTCCATGTCGACATGAATCATTCCATGGATATTCAGATCGCTGGCATCATCGGTGAACCTGGATAATGCACTCCAGATCGCCTGGGGACGGTCGGGGGAAGTCTCCGTGAGGTAGACGCAGCGCAGGTATTTCAACTTCGCTTCCCCGATATTGGTTTCGATCATTTCGTCATGATCGTAGCCCGATAACTTACCCTCCTCTTGACCTTCCCGGTATATATCCAGGAGAGACTCGAAGGCCTTGCGCGCCGTTTGATGGTTGCCGTTCTTGTAGATCGTGCAGACGCGGTCAAATAGATCGTCGATCTCGGCCGCCCAACTATCGTCTCCCCACGCCCTTTCATCGCCGTACCGGCTATCCCATCCCCAGCCATCCGTGAATTCGTATTCTTCGACGCGCCGGCCGAACGATTCGATCTCTTTCAGAAGGAAACCTTCCGCTTCATTCCGATCCTTCTTCCCGACTTGCGCTTTTCCTTTCTTTTTCTCCTGAAGAACGAATTTATCAAGAAAGAGGGCGCGCTCCCGCGGGGCCAAGGCCATCCCCTGAGCCAGAATAATTTCCTTGAGTTCTTCGTGGGTGTATCGATCAATCCGGGCGTTCAAAGCCGTGATGAATTCCTTTAGAGTCAAGGTTTTCACTGGACTGTCCGCACCGAGGTTTTATCCTTGCTTTCAAGCGGCAAAAAACTGCCTTGCCGTTCAGATAGATATATAGCTGCAGCAAGGGCCCGGTGTCAAGAAGTCAGATTCCGGCACGCCGGCCATAGCCCCCTTCGGCCTTGGCCACTGAGCAAACCTTGTCCCCGTTCTCCAGGTTAATCAGCCGAACTCCCTTGGTCGCCCGTCCCGACGCCCGCACCTGCTTGGCCTGGATGCGGATGACCTTGCCGCTCAAGTCATGGCGGAAGTGGCGAGAGATTTGACATGATGATCCCGGTCGGATAGTCTTTCTCAAAACGAGATCCCCGGAGAAAGGAGCAAAGATGATAAAAAAGATGTTAAGCCTGCTTTTGATCTTTGGATTCATGACCTTTGGAGTCGCCGACGCGAAGATTATGGCGAGGGCTCAATCCCAAGCGCAGCCCGGGCCGCGGCCTATAACAACGAACAAGGAAAGGGTCCTGGTGATCGCCGTTCAGGCGAGAATCGCCGCGCCGCAGCCCTCCCGAAGCTACATAACGACGTGGGATGGCAAGCCCAAGGTCGCGATAGGAATCGGAGGAATCAACTATAATCTCAAGCTCGGCGATAGAGTCTTCGGCTGGGCGGCCGCAGACCGGGCGACTGTCGGAGTCGCCGCGGAGGCCGTCGAAGAAGGCCGGTCCGGCGGGTCCTGGAACACGTGCACCTCGATCGGGAACGAAGTCAGAATTTTGAGCGGTAAAGCGAGCGGCGGGAAGGGCGTCGTCATCGGCAAGTTCCTGAACATCGTCAGCTTCGGGAACTTCGACCTGATCCATTTCGACGACTCGGTCCTGGAAAAACTTGCCATCGGAGACATGCTCCAGGTGAAAGCCTGCGGGACCGGGCTCGAGATCGAAGGGTTCAAGGACGTCTTCATCCACGGCCTGGCGCCCGATCTCCTCGAAAAACTCGGTCTCAAGGATGTCGGCGGAAAGCTCGAGGTTCCGGTTGTCAAAGTGATACCGGCCGAAATCATGGGACAGGGAGCGGGCATGGGCAGCCTCACCGGCATCTGGCACGTCCAGACCTGCTACCCTCCCGATATCAAGAAATACGGCCTGGACGAGCTCCGCTTTGGGGACCTTGTCCTGCTCCAGGATGTCCAAACCGACTACGGGAAAGGTTATTACAAGGGCGGGGCCACGGTCGGGGTCGTGAGCAGCGGGCCGAGCGACATGTCCGGCCTGGGGATCGGAGTGACGCCGGTTCTCTCGACCAGGTTCGGCAAGCTCGTGCCGCGGATTGATGCGGAGTCGAACATCGGAAGATATCTCGGCATCAAGATGGCGGCCGCGCGAATCGAAACCGGCGGAACCTCTTCTGCGGAGGCAGCCACTCCCCTCCCCCAAAAAGCCAAGAGCTCGGCTGCCGGCCCCCTGAAGACCAATAAAGACAAGCTTATCATGACGGCTGTCCAGGGGATCGTCTCTCCTACGGGAGGGGCGGATTATTCGATAAGTTACGACGGCCGTCCGGTTCAGGCTCTCGGCATGGGCTCCATCAACTATACGGTCTCCATCGGCGATTCCACCAACGGCTGGGCCGCCTCAGACCATGTGGAGCCTGATGTCACTATCCAGGGGCAGGACAAGCCGTCCCCCTGGGATGCGGCACTGGCATCTCTCGCCTGCATCGGGAACGAGGCGCGGGTCATTTCGGGCGAGGCGTNNGCCGGCGCCAAGGGGATCTATCTCGGAAGACACGCCGGGTCGGATGACAAAGTCTGGTTTCCCAAGGAGGTCAAGGAGAAACTTGCCCTGAACGACAAGGTCCAGGTCATAGCCAAAGGAGTCGGACTTAAGATCCTGGGATTCGAGGATGTGAGGGTGAACAAGATTTCTCCGGAGCTTCTTGAGAACATGGGGATCACGATCGAAAGCGGACAGCTTGTCGTCCCCGTGGTGATGGAGATTCCCGCCCACATCATGGGCTCGGGGCTCGGTTTTCCGTTTATCGAAGCCTTGGATTACGATATCCAAACGACCTGCCCGGAAATCGTCAAGACGTACAACCTTGAGAAACTCAGGCTGGGGGACGTGGTGGCAATCAGGGACGCCTATGATGTCTATGGTCCCGGAAGGTATGAAGGCGCGGTGACGATCGCCACCGTCATCCATGGTTTCAGCAATTTCGCCGGACACGGACCGGGCGTCAACGTGGTGCTGAGCGCGCTCCCCGGAAAAATCAAGACGCGCCTCGACCCGGGGGCCAATACGGCCTATTATCTGGGGATTAAGGCACGTCCCAAATAATGATATCGGCCTGCGAAAGAGGTGTTTCCATGACCGTCACCCGGAGGCAATTCCTGAGTTCTGTCGTTTCGACGCCGACCGTCGGCGCCCTCCTGGGCCGGCCTTTCCCAACGGACGGCGACGATCCGCTGAGCGTGCGCAAGGATTTTCCGATCGTCCAGGAGAAAATCTACCTGAATTCCGCCCACATTGCCCCTTGCCCTGTGGCCGTCACGCGGGCAGGCTGCGCGTTTCTCGAAGCAAAGACGCGGCGGTAGGCCTCTGGAGATGGGCCAGGGCTTTTGCTCGGCTTGAGCGGTGAGAGAGGCTGAGAGAAACTCACCATTTTGTAATGTCTGTTATTGATGGGAAGAAGGTTTTTGTGATCGGCGCTGAAGATGAGCTTGAAAGATTGGCTCAGAAACGGCTGGCTCGTCGCGCATAAGCCCAGCCGACAGGAGATCCGCAACCTTCTGGTATTGCTGAGCGGGACCTGCGCGAATGCCGGGCCGAAGGCCTGAGCCCGGACTGGCGCCTCGCCATCGCCTACAACTCGGCACTCCAATCCGCAAGCGCAGCCTTGGTGGCGACGGGATATCGCTCGGCTCGGGACAGACAGCATTATCGTATATTCCAATCCCTGGCCTTGACGACTAGTGAGGGAGCCTAGAGCGGGGCGTGGCGAAACTCAGGACGCCTCCTATTCCTTGGTACGATAGGCTTCAACGACCATGAATTCGCTCCAGGCCTTCCCGTCGTCAGACTTATCACCTCGCCACGTGAAGTGCGTCTTGGAAATGTTCGTGTAAGTGGCGCGCGTGAAAGCGTGGGCAGCTAGCGGCTCTTTGAAGGTATAGATGACTGACTGGCCATCGAACCTGACTCCACCGAGCTCCTCCGGTCCGAGGTCCACCCACGTTCCAGCCAGCGCGTTCAGCCATTTAATGTTCCAAATCTGCTTGGCAGGGTCATACGTGCGGAGATTCAGGCCGAGCACGATCAGCTCTCCGGAGGAGCCTGTCATCCTGTATTCGTCGGCGATTGCGTAACCGTCGAGGATGAAGCGACCTAGCCACGTTGCTTTGAACGTCTGCCAATCTCCGTTGGCCGACCTCACTTTTGCTTCGCACCGCCATCTGCCAATGATAAAGGCAAATCGAGAAAGCGCCGCTGGCGCGCCGACAAGTCCATTGGTCCGTATCATCACACGCTCCTCGTCAGATGTCTGCAAGATTCGCAACAGCCCCTGGCACCGTGCAGCAGTGCCCCGCGACGGAGTCCCTGCTTCTGGTCATTCGCCTGCTTGAGACGTTATTGATAGATTGATAGGAATTTCCTTTTCCCGCTCAGTCTGCAATCGCGGAATTCCGGCTCGGAATCAGCCTCTTCCATCGATAAATGAGAATAAACCGGCCTTGGGTAGGAGTCAAGTAACCGAAATCCTGGATGGCTCGGCCGCCGCCTTCCGGATCATCTCCGCCCAATCCTTGGAAGCGATGTAAGGGGGGGGCAGGTCACCCTTGATTATGATACTTGAATAATGTTGAATAATAAGATAATATTAAATGGTAAGGAGCTGACGTGAAAACCAAGCTCGTGTTGACCAGCCTCGACCAGTTGCGGGCCTTCTCGGATCCGCTCCGGTTCCGTATGATCGAGGAGCTCACGGCCAACACGTTGTCTGCGGCAGGATTGGCGCATGCGCTGGGCGTCCCGATCACTCGCCTCTATCACCACATCGACATTCTCCTCAAGACTGGTCTGATCGAAGTCACGGGGCGTTCCCGGCGCCGGGGAGTTGAAGAGCGGATTTTCAGGGCCGCGGGACGTCAATATCAACTTGACGGCAACCTTTTGGCCATGGGCCCGGGCAACGCCCGGTCCGGTGAGAGCATGTTATCCCTTGCTCGTTCAGTGCTCGGGGGCGCGCTAGAAGATCTGATCGAAGGGATCAACTCCGGCCGAGTGCGGCCATCGACCCGAGGCCATGGGCTCCTGCTCGAGGGTCAACGCGTTAGGATATCAAAAAACGGATTCGAGGCGCTTGCCGTAGAGCTTCCCAAATGGTTTGAGCGTTTTTTCGCCCGCTATCGAACAACCAGCGCCGGGGAGTATCGATTCGTGTTCGCTGCCTTTCCTGCTGCCAAAAGGAAACGTCAAATTCGCCACGGCGATCAGAGCGAAAAGCGACCAAAGGAGGATTAATGTGAATATGTTCCGAATGCCTCTCGTGTTGATTCTTGTGGTTGTGATTCTCGCCGTCATTTTTGTTTCATTCGTGTTATTCGGTGAGGGAAAAATTAAGTATCGTTCTGAAGTATTGAAGGCGTTAGCTCGGGCCGAAACAATGTTCAACCAATCTCCAGGCAACCCCGCATCGCGTCAGGAATACGCGACTCTCCTGTTTCAAACTGGAGATTTCTGGAAAGCGAAAATGATCGTCCAGCCGTTGCTGGAGAAACCTTCAGAGGATTTTGAGATTCTTCATCTCGGTGCGCGGTTGGCCTACCTCCTTGCGGATTACAAGAACGCCGAGGAATTTTATAGGCAAATTATGAATCTCGCTGGAAAAGGAACAAAGAAGTATAAAGATGCCGCCAAAGGTTTGGCCCTGACATATTTCCAGACCCGCACATATGATAAAGTCAAAGAGCTCCCCGATATCAAGGAATCCAAAGCATTCGTGGAGATGATGAAAAAATTCCCCGGGAAACCCTACACGATCGAGTGGGCTAATAAGGAAAGAACGACGGCTGTTCCCTACACCATTGAGGGCATGCTTCCAACCTTCGAGGTCCGCGTCAATGGCAAGGACCTGAAGTTCATCCTGGATACGGGCGGCAATCTTTTTTACATTGATAAAGGAGTCGCAAAAGACATCGGTCTTGAAAAGCTGGCCACGCACAAAGCGACGTATGCGTATACAGGCGGCCAAGAGGTCGAGGAATTCCTCGGGCGCGCGGATTCCGTCACCTTGGGCGGGGTTACGATTAAGAACGTGCCCATGACTCTGGCCGAATGGAAATCCCGCGGGATTGAGAGCGATGGCGTTCTCACTACACAGGCGCTGAAAGAGTTCCTTTTCACGATCGATTACCGCAACGGACAAATGATTTTCCGGGAGAGAAATGAGCGCGGTTTGAAGCTATTCAAAGATTCCGTCGAGGGGAAGGAAACTGTGGACATTCCTTTCGTCCTCGACGAAACTCACCTGCTGTTCACCAGGGGAAGCTTGAACGGCACGCCAAACTTGACCTTTCTTGTGGATTCGGGCCTGGCCGCCTCGGCGTCTTTCGTCGGCATGGATGGCATGCTGGAAGACTTGAAGATCGAAACAACTAAAATCGAGGGTTCCAAATATCGCTTGTTCACTATCAGCTCGCTCGGATTGGGAAGCCTGGTTTGGGATAAGCCTGCACAGGGGTTGGCCGGCATAATGGTCGGAGAACCGCCCTATTGGAGCCAGGGCTTTATTTGGGATGGGCTCATCTCCCATCAATTTCTAAAAAATTTCGGCTCTTGGACCATCGACTTCGATGGCATGAAGTTCATCTTCACGAAATAATAAACTTATGATTATTCATCCCCCGTTTTTTTCCCGATCTCGATAGAGGGCGCGCGCAGCGCGGTGAATGCTTTTCCAGCGGCGCTTGTGCTCGGCTTGTTCGGCGGGGTCTTGTTTCCGCTGGAGATAGGACAATTCCTTGCGGAGCTTCAAATACCCCTCGTAGCGGTCGCCGGGCAACGTCCCCTTTTCCACGGCTTCTTTTACGGCGCAGCCCGATTCTGGCCCATGCGTGCAGTCGCCATAGCGGCAGAACCTGGCCAGGCTGGAGATTTCCGAAAAGGCTTCGGTCAAGGCCGATTCGTCCGCCCAAAGTTGGATTTCCCGCAGTCCCGGATTGTCAATCACCAATCCGCCCGCCGGCAACATGAACATCTGGCGCGTCGACGTCGTATGCCGGCCCTTGCCGTCGGACACGCGGACGGGAGTTGTCGTTTGGATCTCGTCGCCCAAGAGGGAATTGAGGAGCGTCGACTTTCCAACCCCCGAGCTGCCAAGAAATATCCCAGTTTTTCCCGCCGGTAAATAAAATCTTACCAGGTCGAGACCCTCCCCGGTTCGGGCCGAGACACGGTGGACGGTTCCGCCTGGATTGACGTCACGAGCCTCGGCTACGCGCGCATCGTCGACCTGCGCTAAATCGCTTTTATTGATCAGAACCACCGGCTCCATCCCCGCCTGGCGGACCATGACGGCATAACGTTCGATCCGCCGGACGTTGAAATCCTCGTCGAACGCCGTCATGACGAAAACCACGTCCACATTGGCTGCCAGGACCTGCTCTTGGATTTCTTGCCCTGCTTCTTTACGGGACAATTTGTTGCGGCGGGGAAGTACCCCTAGGATGAGCGCTAGTTCCGGCCCGGCCTCTTGAGCTAAGACCCAATCGCCCACTGCGGGAAATGCAGCTGCGTTCAAGGCCAGGTGACGGAACCGTCCAGTTAGTTCGCCTGTCCGCTCTCCATCCAGAAGCCGGAGCAAGAACTGCCCTCTCAATACGGCGGTGACGCGCCCGACCAAATAGCCAGGCTCTATCAATTTTTGGGTGGAGGCCTCCCAAGCGGGATTCCAGCCCCAATTTCTCAAGTCTTCGCGATCCTTGGCAATCTTAATAGTCCTCTTCACTCTGATCCTCGTCTTTTCGGGAATTTCCTCCGACGCGCGGTGTACGCGTGCCGCGGACGACAGATCGTTCCTCTAGGATTGGTTTATTCTTGAATTTTAGCATCAAGACCTGATCGAATCAAGAAGACCACAAACGCCTGATATAAAGAGATCAGAAGCGGACTAAAGAGATCCTGCCTGGACATTATGGCTTTTCAAGATTCTAGTCCCGACCCCTCCCCTCGCTAAAAGGCTGAATATTGGTACTCGCCCCCCTCCTCAGCCGCCATCAGGGCCACCTGTTCGAAGACATGGGCGGGCGGCTGCTATCGGCCTTCCGCTGACGCCATCTTTGTGCCCCAGGGGTCGAGGGCGGCCTTGACGATCAGCTTCCCGTCCGCCGAGCTGACCCACGGCTCGTCGAAGATGTAGGCGCGGGCGGGGTCGAGGCCTAGCTCGGCCAGGCGGATGCTCCCTTCAATCGTCCGGGCCCGATCTTCGAGGTTGAAGGCGTTGACGGCGACCCGGTTGCCGAGCGCGTGAACGTGGATCTCCTCGGTGAGGCCGAAGAACTCTCCCCGCTTATAGAGATTCTCCGCGGCCCGATAGCGCTTCATGGTCGCCTTCTGCGCGGCGACGACCGCGGGATCTTTGGCCGTGCCCCCGATTCCCAGGTGCCGGCAGGTCGAGGCGTACCACCAAAGGACGATCGCGTCCGTATTGTCTCCCCGCATACCCTATTTCTCGTCCCAGCTTCCGGGCAGGCCGTAGGCGTAATAGAGCGGCGTGTGGCGGACGGGACTTCCGCCGGCGATCATGTCGTGCATCTCGATGAGCACATGGGGGTATTTGACGTGGATGCGGGCGGCGAGGTCGACGTTGGCCCGGATGTGATCTTCGAACGTGTAAGGGACCGGATGGCCGTGGTCGGGATTCAGGCAGCCGCCGTTCCAGAAGTTGCCGTCGTACATCAGGAAAGTGGCCCCGCCGGCGCAGAGGTCGAGGAGCCTTTTTNNCATCTCCTTGACGAACGCATCCATCGGACCGAGCCAGGCATCGCCCCAAAAGAACGACGCGAACTTGGTGTCCCAACCGGGGTCGAGGTAGATTGCCTCGCAACTGTAGCCCACGCCTTTTTGAGCTTCCCGCTCGATGGCGGCCTTGCTGTACTGCTCGGCGCGGCGGTCCCAGGCCCCTTCCATGTCGTAGAGCTGCTCCCAGTGGACCGGGGGATCGTAGGAGGCGGGGAAGCGGCATCCGCGCTCGTCGAGGAACCGGCGGAAGCCGTACATGGCNNCCAGGCCCAGCCGTCGGAGTAGCAGTGACGCGATGGGCGATAGTGAGGGTCCTGGACCGCGTCGGGGTGGGCTTCGAAGCCGGGCTTGTCCGCCAGGTCGGAGGCGGAAAAGTCAAGGAACTTCTCCTTCGGATCCTCGGCCCGCTTGCGGTGGGGAACGGCCACCCATCGGTCGCCGGCGAGGTCGGCGGGGATGCCCCCGGATTCGTCTTTTAGAAGCCTGGTGAGCCCGCACTCGAAATCGCCGAGCGAGACGACGCCCGGCGTCGGGTTGGTTAAACGCAGGGTTTCATCCATCACGGGCTTGTCCAGAGGGAGGGTAAAGGCATGCTCGACCCGCAACCCGGCCAATATCCCGCGGATGATCAACCGGTGGCGCTCCACCGAGACAGCTGGATCGACCAGTTGGAAGAGCGTGGCCGGGTTTTCGTGGCCGGAGGCGTCGGTCCGGTAAACCAGGGGTCCATCCGCCAGGCGCAACCCTGACCGTTTGTCCTCGAGAACGGCGTTCGAGGCCTCCCGAAGCGACATCGATGGCCAGGCCTTGGCGAAATTCTCGATGATATTTTTGGGCTTCTGGGAATGGGAAAATGATGCTGCGAATGCAGCCAGAACGGCCGCAATCCGAGGGGTGTTGACAGTCCGAAGCTNNAGGAGCAGGAGGACCTATCCATGGCCTTGGCCTATTTCTTGAGGCCATTCTCCCGCTACGGCGGGAGTGTATCGTCCTCGACGTCCCGAGCGGACCGTCCTCTACCGGGTGCTTTTTCATTACTTCGACAGGTTCCTGGCGGAGTATGAGGGCCGTTTCGAGAAGGAGCACGGTTTTTTCCGGCCCGTCATCAAAGAAGTCGTCGAGCGCTATCTCT
>DQHV01000060.1 GCA_003524335.1 Candidatus Aminicenantota bacterium
TCGAATCGGATAGGTCGGCGATCCAGATCAGGGTGGCCAGCCCTCCCCGGTAGCGCTTCCAAGCGCTGAAAGCCCGGCGCAGAGGGACATAAGCGATGCGCTTTCCGTCTGAAGAAAAGCTTCCCTCATATCCCATGGGCAGGGGCAACCTCTTCGGAAACCCGCCCTCTAGACCGACGGTAAAGAGCTCGCTGAACCTGGAGTAAGCCGTGCGGCCGGAGGTGAAGAGAACTTCCTTCCCTTCCGGTGTCCACCCCAGAGCGATGTCCGGAGAGGGATGCCAGGTCAGCCGCCGGGGCTCCCCGCCTTCCGCGGGAACGACGAAGACATCCACGTTGCCGTCATATTCGCCGGTGAAGGCGATCAAAGAACCGTCCGGAGAGAAGACGGGATTGGTCTCCACTCCCGGTCCGGAGGTCAATCTCTGGGCAGCTCCTCCGTCGCGGGAGACTTTCCAGAGGTCACCCGCGTAGGCAAAGACGACGTGCGTCCGGCTGAGGGCAGGCTTCTGCGCCAAAATCGGCGTATCTTTAGATGCGGCAATCAGAGGAACGAAGAATAATGATGTCAAGAAGAGCAAGAAAATCCGTTTCATAAAAAACCTCCTTTTGGTTTTATTCATCTATATCAAGCTGTGATGGCCAGGAGCGAAGCGACACGGCAGCGTCATAATATGAAATACGGCTTCCTCATGGAGACGGTTCAATTTTACACAACTCGGGGTGAATTGTGGACACATATTCGACTAACGGCCATATATTCCGGTGAATGACCTGGCTCTGCTAGCGGCCACCGTCTTCCCTCAAGGGCGAGGGGAATCCTCCCTCATCTGCTCCAGAAGAAGCAGGCCTGGCAACAAGTATCCTCCTGATCAGCCAGTACCCGAACAGGCCGAATCCCAAGGCGCCGACGAAAAACAGCGTCCAGTCTCCGGCGAACAGAGAGTTTGTCATGACCACTAGCCCCAAGCAGGAAGCGATACCGAGGAGGCAGCTGGCTACGAGACGGCCGATGGGCTGTCCTCCTTCGCTGGACGGCCCGGCTTTTGCGCGTATCTTTCTCCAGAGTCCCGGCGGCCGGCATCGTTCGTAGAAACGGACCAGCGTCTCTTCGGACTCGGGCGGGGTCAGTAAGGAAACCGTTATCAGAAGCGTGATGCTCAGAAGAAAGAGAAAGCCCGTGCTCTGCCAGAACGGCCGGTGCTCAAAGCCGAGGATGAACCAGAAGAGGATGGACAGGGGAAGCCCCAGGATGATGGCGGCCAACTCGCCCCAGACGTTAAACCGCCACCAGAAAAACCGGAGCCAGGAGAGAGGGAGGATGAAAATGACCATGACCGAATTGATGAACAGAAACCAGCTCACCATCCCCTTGACATAGAAGATCGCGATCAGCGCGGCCAGCAGGAAAAGAAAAAGCGTGGCCAGGCGGCTGACCACGACCTGGCTCTTGGACGAGGCGTCCGGCCGGAGCGGACGGAAGAAGTCATTGATGACGAAGCTCGACCCCCAGTTGATGAGGGCGCTCAACGTGGACATGAAGGCGGCGGCTTCAGCGGCCACCAGGACGCCAGTGAAACCGGCCGGAAGCCGCGATAGTCTGACCAATTCTCCCCAGGCATAGGCCGGGTCCTGGAGAAGCCGGAAACCCGGCGGTGGCCCTCCAACCTGCCTGCCCGCCCGCCGGGTGAAGACCAGCCCGACGGCCAGGGAGATGAGACATAGGACTGCGACGACCAGCCAGTCGGCCAAGGTCATGATGCGGCCTCTTTTTTGGGAAGAAATTATCAATTCCGGGCCCGATTGTCAAAGCCCTTTCCCCGCAAAACTCTGATTCCGGTTGACTTCGAGAGCGGTTTTCGCTATGATTTGTAATCATTTTACAAGGTAGTGGTGTCCAATGCTTAGCATGCGATTGATGCGTTTCGGCGCGGCCAAGAAGCCCTTCTATCGGATCGTGGTCATGGAATCGCGGAGCTCCCGGCAGAGCAGGGCCAAGGATTTCATCGGGAACTACAACCCCTTGGGNNTTGGGTGATCCCGTCGAGTTTCAGATCGACCTCGAAAAAGCCAAAGCCTGGCTGGCCAAGGGCGCCCGGCCGTCGCAGACGGTCCAATCTCTCTTGGATAGAGCTTCCCGGCGGAAAAAACTTTCCGATTAAACATTCTTTGCCTTTAAGGAGGTCACGGTGAAGGAACTCGTTGAATTGATCGCCAAAGCGCTCGTTGACAACCCGGAGAAGGTGCAGGTTTCCCAGCTGGAAGGTGAACAGACCACCATCCTCGAGCTCAAGGTGGCTCAGGAGGACCTGGGGAAAGTCATCGGAAAACAGGGAAGGACGGCCCGGGCTATTCGGATCATCCTGGGTGCCGCGGGGATGAAATTGAAGAGGAGATTTAACCTCGAGATAATTGAAAAGGGATAGTTGATCACCGTTGCCCGGATATTAAGAAGCCAAGGTAAAGACGGAGAACTTAGACTCCGGTTCTCATATATAGCGCCGACTGATTGCTCGGGGCTGAAGAGCGTTTTCATAGGGAGAGAGGGGGATCTCAGGGAATATGCCATCGAGTCTCTGGTCCCCCATGGAAAAGACTTTGACCTCAAGCTGGAGGGCGTGGATTCGCTCTCCCAGGCCGACTGCCTGGCCGGCCTGGACGTTCTCATTCCCGAGGAGACCCTGAAGGAGCGGGAAAAGGACGAGTTCTTTCTCTTCCAGCTCATCGGCTGCTCGGTCATCGACGGCCTGGGAAAGACGATCGGCCTGGTCAAGGATGTGCTGTCCGCCGGCCGGAGCGACCTTCTCGTGGTCGAACGGGAAGAAAAAGAGATCCTCATCCCGTTCCATGAGTCGATCTGTATCGAAGTGGATGTGCCCGGGAAGCGGATCCGTGTCGACCCGCCGGCCGGGCTGCTGGATTTGAATGAGATTTGATATCATCACCATCTTCCCCGAGATGCTGGCCGGATTTTTCTCAGGGGGGGTGGTCAAGAAGGCGTTGGAAAAAGGACTTCTCGAGATCTCTGTCCATGACCTCAGGGACTATACCCATGACAAGCATAAGCAAGTGGACGACCGGCCCTTCGGCGGGGGGGAGGGCATGGTCCTCAAGCCGGAGCCTATCTTCGAGTCGGTCGAGGCCGTCCGCAAGAACAAGCGGAGCCGCGTCTACCTCCTGTCGCCCCAGGGAATCAGGCTCGATTCAGCGCTTGCCCGGAAGCTGTCCCGGGTCCCACAGGTCATCCTGATTTGCGGCCGTTACGAGGGCGTCGATGAACGGGTCGGCCGGCACCTGGTGGACGGTGAGATATCGATCGGTGATTATGTCCTTACCGGCGGAGAGCCGGCCGCCTGGGTGGTTATGGATGCCGTCTCCCGGTTTATCCCCGGTGTAGTGGGCAAGGGGGAATCGGTCCGCCGGGACTCGTTCTTCGACGGCCTTCTCGATTTCCCGCATTACACCCGGCCGCGGGATTTTCAGGGAATGAAGGTCCCCCAGGTGCTTTTCTCGGGAAATCATGCTAAAATTAGCGACTGGCGTCGCCGGAAAGCCCTGGCAAAGACCAGGGATGTCCGGCCCGACCTCCTGGCTAAGAAGAAGCTCGCTCCGGGCGGCCGAAAGCTCTTGGAGTCGGCGCCTAGGAAAGGAAAAGACCATGAGCCTGATTGATCTGGTTGAAGAAAAGGAACGGAAGACAGACCTTGAACCGTTCGGTGTTGGGGACACCGTCAAGGTCCATGTGATCATCAAAGAGGGCGATAAAGAACGCGTCCAGGTTTTCAAGGGAGATGTGATCTCCAGGAGGGGAAGCGGCCTCGGGGCGTCATTCACGGTGCGGAAGGTTTCCTTCGGCGTGGGAGTGGAGAGGATCTTTCCTCTCCATGCCAAGAGCGTCAAGAAGGTCGAAGTCGTCAAGAAGGGGAAGGTGAGGAGGGCCAAGCTTTACTACCTGCGCGACCTCAAGGGCAAGGCCGCCAAGCTGAGGGAACTCAGATAGCCGGACATCCGGGCCGGGCCATTCCTCTCATTGAAGAGCAGAAATGGCGGACTTTAAGATCGAGAAAAAAATCCTGGGTCAAAGTTTTCAGAGGATCGCCGGCGTCGATGAAGCCGGCCGGGGAGCGCTCTTCGGGCCGGTCGTGGCTGCGGCCGTGGTCCTTCCTCCGACCTGGATCTCCCGGCCGGTCAGGGGATGGCTGAGACAGGTCAACGATTCAAAGATGATCGCTCCCTTAAAAAGGCGGGAGCTGGCGCGGTCGATCCTGGCCGAGGCGGATTCGGTCGGCGTGGGGCTGGCGACCAGTCTGGAGATTGACGAGAAGAATATCTACTGGGCTTCGCTCGAGGCGATGAAGCGGGCGGTCGCCGACCTGGCGCCGCGTCCGGACTTCCTGCTCGTCGACGGATTCAAACGCCGGGAGTGCGGCTTCGGCTGCCCGCAGCTCGGCATCACCGGCGGTGACCGCAAGAGCCTGTCCGTCGCCGCCGCTTCGATTGTGGCCAAGGTGGTCCGGGATGAGATGATGCGGCGGCTGGAGGATTTCTTCACGGGCTACCATCTCGCCAGGAACAAGGGCTATGGGACGAAAGAGCACTACCTGGCTTTGAGGGATAAAGGGCCGACGCCCCTCCACCGTCACACCTTTAACCTCGAAGGAAAGGCCGGCTGGGGATGAAAGATAAGATCGACAAGGCGAAGATCCTCGAGCTGGCCGAGCGCCAGGTCAAAGCCGGCCGGACCGAGGAGGCCATCGCAGAGTACAAGAAACTCCTCTCGGGCGATGCGCCCGACCTGAGCATCAATAACATCATAGGAGACCTCTACGCCCAGCTGGGCCGGACCGAGGAGGCGGTCAGGTCTTTTCAGGCCGTCGCCGGTTACTACGAATCCAGGAGCTATTTTTCCCAAGCCCTGGCGATCTACAAGAAGATCAGCAAGATCGACCCAGAGAACGTGATCATTATCGTCCGCCTGGGCGATCTATTGATCTCCCAGGGCTTCACCGTGGAGGCCCGGCGGGAGTACCTCAAGGCGGAACAGAAGCTGCGGCGCGAGAAGCGGATCAAGGAGCTCATCTTCCTCTACGACAAGTTGATCAAGCTGGAACGGGACAATATCGCCTACAAGCTCACCCTGGCCGAACTGCTCCGGCAGGAGGGATTCAACGAGGAAGCTATCATCCAGCTCAACGATGCCGCCGAGATCCACCTGAGCCGGAACGAACTCGGGGAGGCCGAGAAGGTTATCGAGCAAGCCCGTTGGCTCAAGGAGGGCGACCAGCGGACGATGACGAATCTGGTTGAGGTGCTCAAGAAGAGCAACCGGCGCAAGTATGCCCTCGAGATCGTCGGCGAGATCCTCAAGAAGGATGAGAACAACGTTCACTTCCAAACCCTCCTGGGGTCGCTGTATCTCGAGGAGCGGGAACTCGACAGGGCCGAGGACATCTTCTCGCGGATCGTCGCCGCAAATCCCGTCGAGACCAGGGCGCGGATCAAGCTGGGCAAGGTCTATGCCCTGCAGGGCAGAGCCGAGAAGGCCTACGAGCTATTCGATCCCCTGATCGCCAGCATGGTCAAGAAGCAAAAGGAAGACAAGGCCGTCGGGCTTCTGGGCATCGTCCTCAGCGCCGAGCCACTCTATCTGCCGGCCCTGGAAAGACTGGCCGTGATCTACAAGGCCAAGAATCACAAGAGCTATCTTGAGGTCGTGAACAGGGTTATCCTGGAAGAGGCGCGGGCGAAAGGCCTGACCGAGAAGATGTTCGTCGCCCTGGCCGAGCTCTTCGAGCTCCGCCCAAGGGACAAGGACCTTATCCGCGAGTACCGCGAACTGAGAAGAGGGCTCGGGTTTGTGGATGAAAAGACGGGCGAGGCGGACACCCTCTCGGCAATGGAAGCGGAGGAGGGAGATATCGACCTTCTCCTGGCCAGGGTCGACCTCTACAACAACCAGGGGCTGGTCCGCAACGCCCGGCGCATCCTGGATAACCTGAACATCCGGTTCCCCCACTCGCCGAAGATCGAAGAGAAGCTCACGGCCCTGGATGAGGTCAAAGCCGAGATCAGGGCCGAGGAGATACAGGTCGCCGTGGGCAAGGTTCAGGACATCGAAGCCAAGATCGAGGCGACTCCCGACCTGGCCCGGACATTTCTCTCGGTCCTCCAGGATGAGGGGAGCACCGAGAAGCGGGTTACCTCGGCCGACCTTTTTGCCGACACGGAGATCCTCCCCCTCCCCGCCGAGGAGGCCGAGGAGAAGAAGTTCTATGACCTCGGCCAGAAAATTGCGGATGAGGGCGAGATGATCCAGGGCGTCTTCGCCCAGCAGCTCCGCGGGGATATCTCCATCCTGGAGAAGGAGCTGACCGAGATCGTCAGTGAGTTCCGGGAGCAGGTGCGCAAGAAAGTTGAAACCAAAGATTACGAGACGCGCTTCAACCTGGGCCTGGCCTACTTGGAGCAGGGCCTGGTGGAGGAGGCCATCGAGGAGTTCCTGATGGCCTCCGAAGACCCGGCAAGGGCGCTGGAGTGCTCCAGCATCATCAGCAAGGCTTATAAGCAGAACAACAATTACGACGAGGCGCTGAATTGGCTGGAAAGGAGCCTGGTATTAGTGGACGTTGGTTCAGCCGAACATTTCGCCCTTCTCTACGAGCTGGCCTCCCTGCATGAGGACAACGGCGACAGGCGCAAGGCCCTGGAGCTCTATCGTCGGATCAGGGACTGGAATCCCGCCTACCGGGACGTTATCAAGAAAGTAGACAGCCTGTCCTGATTGAATTATGGGGACACGAAACTTAATTCCAGAGAATTAAGCATCATGTCCCCAAATTGCTATTCAGGGGACAAGTACAGAATCGAGGGATTCCAGTACCTGTCCCCGAATCTTTTTTGCTAGGCTTAGGGGACTAATACCGCCGGCTGCCGCCGCCGCCGCCGCCAAAACCGCCGCCGCCTGAGCGGGGCCGGTCCGTGCGGGCCTTGGCCTCGTTGACCTTCAGGGTGCGGCCCTTGAGGTCCTTGCCGTTGAGCATCGACATGGCCTTCTCGGCCTCGTCCTTGTTCGGCATCTCGACGAAGCCGAATCCGCGCGACTGGCCGCTCATCTTGTCGGAGATGACGGCGGCCTTCTCCACGGCCCCGTAGGCCTGGAAGGCCGTGCGGAGGTCCTCCTCGGTCACCGAGAAGGACAGGTTGCCAACGTAGATATTCATGCTCGACTCCTCACCAAAAATTCGATCGCAATAAAGGAGAGGAGCATGCCGGCTGTTCGGGCCTCGATCTCCGTGCCTTTATCCGACCCGCGCCCCCTCGACGGGGGAATTACGGGAGATATCCTAGCACAAATGGCCCGCGCGCGCAAAACGAAATTTTTTAGCGGCCATTAAGTCTTTCAATAACAAACGGATACGAACAGGTTGGTTGACAAGATCCGACGCAGCGGATATCTTCGTTGGGACAGGAGGGATGCCGCCATGGCCATTCCCGGATTGACGATCATCGGCGAGTCGATCAACGATTCCGTGCCCTCGACGAAGAAGCTCTTCGACGCGAACGACGTCGCCGGCCTGCTCGATCTCGCCCGGAGCCAGGACGAGAAGGGCGCCGCCTGGATCGACGTCAACGTCGGCCTCCGCCCCCCGGAGTTCATGGCCGACCTCGTCCGCCGCATCCAATCGGTCACGGCCAAGCCGCTCTCCATCGACACGCCCGACCCGGCCATCGCCGAGGCGGCCCTCCGGGCCTACGACATCGAGCGGGCCGGGGGGCGGAAGCCCATCCTGAACTCGATCTCCCCGCTCCGCCTCGCCATGTTCGACCTCACCGCGGTCCGTCCGTTCATCCCGATCCTCATGGCCTCGGAGCGATACGAGCCCGGCGCGGGCTGCGGCAGCGCCAACCGGACGGCCGAAGAGACGAGAGAAACGGCACGGATGCTCCTCGGAGAGGCCCGGCGGNNCGCCGGCGTCCATAGGTCGGTCGGGTTGAGCAACTTCACGGTTATGCTGCCCTCGAAGAGGGCCGATGGCTCGCCGGTCAAGGGCCCGCTCGAGAGCGCTTTTTTGACCTTGGCCATGTCCCTCGGGCTCGATACGATCATCGGCTCGACCGTGCGCAGATACGAGATCCTCCCGGCCGGCCATCCGGCCCGGGCCTGCCTCGAAGACATCCTCAAGCTCGAAGGCTACGACACGCTCATGCGGCTCAAGGAATTCTATGTCTGACAAGATCCTCCACGTCGAGCTCCAGACGCCCAAGCGCAGCTCCGAGGACATCGAGAAGGACCTGGCCACCTTCGAGGACAAGTACAGGAAGGTCGTCGCGGCGGGCTGGATCGTCTGCATCACCGACAATCCCATGGGCCTCCTGAGCTACGGGGCCATGGAGACGATCGAGCTCCTGGGACTCCCCGTCCATCCCGAACAGCTGATGGTCCACCTCAACACGTTCCACCCGAAGAAGGAGCTCGACGGGACCCTGGACGCGTTCCGGGCGGCCGGCGGCAGGCACCTGCTCGTCGTCTCCGGCGACGGCAGCCAGCGCCTCCACCGGCTCGAACCGGCCGAGGTGGGTATCGACGGCACGACCGTAACCTCGGTCGAGCTCCTCCGCTACATTGACCGCGAATACGCCGGCCGGTTCGCCTGCGGCGTCGCCTTCAATCCTTACGAGCCGCAGGACGCCGAGCTCGCAAAGATGAAGCGCAAGGTGGACGCGGGAGCGTCGTTCATCATCACCCAGCCGATCATCGGCCGGGACGACCGGCTCGACGCGCTCCTCGCCTTCGGTCTGCCGGTCACGCTCGACGCCTGGATGTCGAAAAAGCTCCACCTCCTCTCCGAGTGCGTCGGCCACGAGATCCCCGAGGGGACGCCTTACGATCCCATGGAGAACCTCAAGGAGCTCCGGCAGAACTACCCCGACTACGGGCTCTACCTGGCCATCCTGGGCTTCAAGACCCAGTACCCGCTCCTCCAGGGGATCTGGGACTAGGCGCGGGGCTCGAATCTCCGGGCCGCGGCGATCATGGCCCGGAGGTTGGCCGGGGGCGTCTCGGCCGGGATGGCGCAGCCGGCGTTGAGGATGAATCCCGGCGTCCCCGCGAAGACCTCGAGAAGCTCCCGGGTCTTGGTCTCGACGAGCGCCGGGGTCCCCAGCGCCAGGACAGCGCTCGGGTCGATGTTGCCGATGAACGTCGCCCGCCCCCTCATAGCCTCGCGGGCCGCCCGGACGTCCGTTTTATAATCGAGCTCGAGGGCGTCGGCGCCCGTGGCCAGCATCCCGTCGAGGATCCGGGTCGTGTTGCCGCAGATGTGGAGAGCATACGGCAATCCCAGGCGATGGGCCTCCTCGACCAGCCTCCGCTCGTAGGGCTGGGCGAACTCCGCGTACATGGCCGGCGAGATGAGGTCTGGTCCGGCCGGGCTGTCGCCGTTCGAGACCATGTCGGCCCCCGCCGCGGCCATGAGCCGGAGGAAGGACGCCGCGGCTCCGGCGCAATAGGCGAGCAGAGCATGGGCGTCCTCGCGATTCCCCGGGTCGACAAGGTCCATCATCCACTCGGCCGGCCCGCGCACCATCGAGGCCAGCGAGAAGCCGGCCTGGTCGCAGTTGCCGCGAACATACACCTCGTCGCGGAAATGGGCCTTGAGCCGGCGGACCGCTTCGAGCCAGACCTGGATGCGCGGCTGGCTTTCGATCTCCGGCGGCGGCAGGTCCCGGACCTCCCACAGGCCGCCGATCGCCGGGCCAGCACATCGCGCCGGCTGGTCCTCGGGAAGATCGACCTTGACGCCCAGGGCCTCGGCCAGCGTCACCGTGTCGACGTCGACCAGGACGCCGTCGTAGTCATAGGTCTCGACGGCCTGGATGAAGCTCACAGCGATCGCCGCCGGATCCTCGCGGAAGCGGCGCTGCGAGATGCCCGCCTCCCGCGCGGCCATGAGGAAATTGTGGAGCATGACCGGCACGCGGTCGGGGCGGCCGCCGGAGAGGGCGGCCCGGATGCGTTGGTTGCCGTTCATTCGCCTGGTTTTTCGCCCTCCTAATAAAAGCCTTTTTTTGGATCGCGGTCAAGGACCCTATTGATCCTATAAATCCGCTTGACATCCATCCTGCTCTCAAGTAATAAATCCCACGGAAGAGGAAGGTTTGGGGCGTCAGAGCCGCATTCCCGGGGCCGGATTTCGCCTCGTTATCTGTACCGGGCTATTTCGAGGCTTTCCGGCGACTTGGCACGAATCTTGGAGCAACTTAGCCCAACAAAGGGCGAACAAGCGCCCTATCTAGTCAAAGGAGAAGGAGGTATCATGAAGAAGACGGTAAGGAGGGGATGCTCCAGGCGGGACTTCATCAAGTACTCGGCTTCGGCCGCGGCCTTGGCGTCGCTCCAATGGAAGAGCATGCTGTCCGCGGCGGTCCCGGTCACGGGGCCCTATGGGGCCGTCAGCCCGGCCCTGACCAAGTTCGTCGATCCCCTGCGGACGATCGGCGGAGATATTCCGCTTGCCGGCGAAGACGGCTTCGCCGCGCCTGTGACCGGGGTTCAACATTACACGATCGACATCGGGCCATTCAACGATGTGCTTCACTCCGATTTCGTGACACCTGGAAAAGCGGCTTACATTCCGGGCTTCGGAGGGACAAAGCTCTGGGGCTACGGCCAAGGGGGCAACCACAAGCATCTCGGCGGCATCATCGTCGCCCAGAGGAACGTCCCCCTCCAGATCACATTCAAGAACAATCTGCCGGGCTTTCAGATCATCCCCAACGATCCGACGGTCCCGAGCGATCCGGGACAGAACCGCACGGCGGTCCATCTCCACGGCGGGCACGTCCATTGGATCAGCGACGGCGGTCCTTTCGACTGGTGGGCCCCGGACGGCTCACGCGGAGCCAGCTTTCTCAATAACACGGTGCTCCGAGCGCCCGGGACGGCCCTGGCCAACGAGGCGGAATATTTCTACCCGAACGACCAGAGCGCCCGCCTCATGTGGTATCACGACCATGCTTGGGGAATAACCCGGACGAACGCCTACGCGGGCATCGCGTCGGGCTATGTGCTCGTCGATCCGACGGCCGAAGCCGCCTTTGACACCGCCAACCCGGGGGTCCCATCGGCTCTCGATCTGGGCATCATCAACTCGAAGTTCTTTTACCTAATCTTCCAGGACAAGGTCTTCTTCGGCCAAGGCGGGGCTCCGGCGGATTATGGCGCAAATGCGGGCCCCGGCGACCTTTTCTATGCCTACACCTATGATCCGGCCCTGTTCGGCCCGGCCGGGCCCCCTTCCTTTGGCGAAGGGCTCCAAACTCCATTCCCGGTCCCGTCCTGTGTCCCGGAGTTCTTCGGCGACACGATCCTGGTCAACGGCGCGGCCTATCCCACGCTCGAAGTCGAGGCCAGGCCCGTCCGGATCCGAATGCTCAACGCCTGCAGCTCGAGGTTCCTCAACCCCAGGCTGGTGGCCACCATGGGCAAGATATTCCCGGAAAGCGCCGAGCCCGACGTGCGTAATCTCGGCCCCGGCTTCATCCAGATCGGGACCGAGGGCGGCTACCTGCCCCAGGCCGTCCCGGTGAGCGGGCAGGGATTCGCCCCCTTACTGCTGGCGCCCGCCGAGAGAGCGGACATCCTGATCGATTTCTCCAAGGTCAAGCCGGGCAAGGAGTTCATCCTCTATAACGACGCGCCGGGTCCTTATCCGGGAGGCGCGGGGATCTTCGATTTCTACCCCAAGAACTCGAAGACCCCCTGGTCGACCCCCGGCTTCGGTCCGAACACCCGGACCTTGATGAAGATCAGGGTCATCGCCCCAACGACAGCGGCAACCCCTCTGCCGAGGACGGTCAACATGGGCGCGGCCAACCTGAGCGACCCGCTTTTGGTCACCCAAACGCCGGGAATCCCGACGCCTATCCCGGGATCGATCCAGTTCGGCGGGCAGACGTTCCCGGTGAACGTCCGCACGCTCACGCTGAACGAGGGCTTCGACGAGTACGGCCGGTTGGGCCAGTTCCTTGGAACCGACACTCCGGAAGCGGGAGCGATGGCGGGTTTCTACGGGAGGAAATACGATTCGCCGGCCACCGAAGTCGCCCCGGCGGGCAGCGTCGAGGTCTGGCAGATCGCCAACATCACGGCCGACACGCATCCGATCCACTTTCATCTTTCCAACGTCCAGATCCTCTACCGCCAGGCGATCAATGTGAAGCTGGGGGGGACGTTCACGATCAACCCCATCGGCAATCCGATCGCCCCTGACCTCAATGAAATGGGGTATAAAGAGACGGTCCGGATGAATCCCGGCGAGGTCACGACGGTTATCATGAAGTTCGATATCGGCCCGAATCCTCCCAACGTGCCGGTCATTCCGCCGAGCCCGAGGACGGGCGGGGCCGAATACGTCTGGCACTGTCATATCCTCGAGCACGAAGAGCACGACATGATGAGGCCCCTCGTCATCATCTGAGGCCGGGTGCAGACCGGAAGCGAGTCAACTCATCGCCGCCGGGGCGCCGGATGATCCGGCGCTCCGGCGGTATCATCGCGCTGTCCGGACCTCGGTCCTGTCCGAGAGGACCGGGCTTCATTTTGGCACCGATTTTGCTTTAGAATAGCAGGCATGGTTCTTATGTTCTCGAGCGACCCGGCGGATCGAGGGGGATCGCTATCATGAGGAAGCGGGGGTTCAAGTGAAGAANNGCTGAGCCGGCGCGGGTCCCCGGACCCCGGGTTTCCCAACGTCGGGGCGGCAGCCGCCCCGGCCGCGGCCGCCGTGGACGAGAGCGATTTCGCCCCTGGCACGGTGAGCGTCGGCCCCGAAAAGCGCCAGCTGGCCGGCATCCGCATCGCCGAAGCCCGGAAGGAGCCGGTGACCCACACCCTTCGGGTCCTCGGCAGGGTGGCCGCAGACGAGACCGCCCTCTACGTCATCAATGCCGCGACCGCCGGCTGGGTCATGGGGATCTCGGACGTGACCCCGGGCGCGCTGGTCAAGAAGGACGAGGTCCTGGCCGCCTTCTACGCCCCCGAGGTCCTCGGCGCCCAGCAGTCCTACGTCTACAGCCTCAACACCCTCGACCGGCTGAAGAGCGAAGGGACGGCCCTGCCCTCCCAGCTCACCTCCGTCGAGGTCAGCGTCCAGCAGGCCCGGGACGCCCTCCACAATCTGGGCATGAGCGACATCCAGATGGACGCGATCGCCAAGACCAAGGAGCGGGTCCAGCAGATCGAGATGCGCTCGCCGGCCACCGGCATCGTCATCGCCCGGAACATCTTCCTCGGGCTCAAGTTCGTCCAGGGGACGGAGTTCTTCAGGATCGCCGATCTTCGCCGCGTCTGGATCCTCCTCGACGTCTACGAGAACGAGACCCAATATCTCAAGCCGGGCGCCAAGCCCAGGGTCTCGCTGGCCGGACGCAACGCCAGCTTCGAGGCCGTGGTCAGCGACGTCCTGCCCCTCTTCGATCCCGAGAGCCGGACGATGAAGGTCCGGCTCGAAGCCGATAACCCGGGCTATGTTCTGAGGCCGGACATGTTCGTCGACGTCGAGCTGCCCGTCACGCTCGAAGCCACCCTGTCCGTGCCTACCGACGCCGTCCTGGATACCGGGCTCAAGAGAACGGTTTTCGTCGACCGGGGCGGCGGGTTCTTCGAGCCCCGGGAGGTCGAGACCGGGCGGCGTCTCGGCAATACGGTCGAGATCGTCAAGGGCCTTTCTCCGGGCGAGCGCATCGTCGTCTCGGGCACGTTCCTGATCGACTCCGAGAGCCGGATGGAGCTGGCCGCCGCCGGGATGACCGGAGGCTTGGCCGAGGACCCGGTGTGCGGCACCCCGGTCTCCGTCAAGAAGGCCGAGGAGGACGGACGAAAAAGCGTCTATCAGGGAAAGACCTATTATTTCTGCTCGGTCGAGTGCCGGGAGCGGTTCGATAAAGAACCGCAAAGATACGCCGGCAAGGACGCCGCCGCCGTGACGCCCGAAAAATGATCGACCGCATCATCGACTTCTCGGTCAACAACAAGGTCCTGGTCATCGCCGCCGTGGCCGCGGCCTGCCTGGCCGGCGTCTGGTCCATCCAGAACCTGTCCCTCGACGCCATCCCCGACCTGAGCGACACTCAGGTCATCATCTTCTCGCGCTGGGACCGGAGCCCCGACATCGTCGAGGACCAGCTGACCTATCCGATCGTCTCGGCCATGCTCGGGACGCCCCGCGTCCAGTCGGTCCGCGGCTTCTCGGACTTCGGCTATTCCTACGTCTACGTCATCTTCGAGGAGGGCACCGACATCTATTGGGCCCGCTCCCGGACCCTGGAGTACCTTTCGCCCGTGCTCTCCCAGCTCCCCGAAGGGGCCAAGACCGAGCTCGGGCCCGACGCGACGGGGCTGGGCTGGATCTATCAGTACGCGCTCATTGACGAGTCCCGCAGCTACAACCTGGCCGAGCTCCGGTCCGTGCAGGACTGGTATCTGAGGTACCATCTCAAGTCCGTGCCCGGCGTCGCCGAGGTGGCGGCCGTGGGCGGCTTCGGGAACCAGTACCAGGTCAACCTCGATCCCAACCGCCTCCAGGCCTACGGCATCACGATCAGCCAGGTGACCGAGGCCGTGCGCCAGGGGAACGCCGAGGTCGGCGGCCGCCTGGTCGAGTTCGGCGGGACCGAATACATGGTCCGCGGCCGGGGCTACGCGAAATCGACGAAGGATTTCGAGGACATCGTCGTTTCGGCCAGTCCGAGCGGCACGCCGATCCGGATCAAGGACCTCGGGCAGGTCGTTCTGGGGCCCGATATCCGCCGCGGCGTCGCCGAGCTCGACGGCCAGGGCGAGGCCGTCTCGGCCATCGTGGTCATGCGGCAGGGCCAGAACGCCCTCAAGGTCATCGATCGCGTCAAAGCCAAGCTCAAAGAGGTCGAGCCCGGACTGCCCCCCGGCGTCAAGGTCGTTCCCGTCTACGACCGCTCCGATCTCATCCACCGGGCCATCGGCAATCTCAAGTCGACGCTCCTCCAGATCCTCGTGACCGTCAGCCTGATGATCTTCCTGTTCCTCTGGCACATCCCCAGCGCCCTCATCCCGGTCATCACCATCCCCGTGGCGGTCCTGCTCTCGTTCATCCCCTTCCGCATGCTCGGCATCACCGCCAACATCATGTCCCTCGGCGGCCTGGCCATCGCCATCGGCGCCCTCGACGACGCGGCGGTGGTCGTCGTCGAGCAGACGCACAAGAAGCTCGAGCAGTGGCATAAGGCGGGCCGCCCCGGCGACGACCGGGCGGTCGTGATCGGCGCCGTCAAGCAGGTCGCGCGGCCGAGCTTCTTCGCCCTCCTCGTCATCGCCGTGTCCTTCCTCCCGGTGCTGACCCTCGAGGCCCAGGAAGGCCGCCTGTTCAAGCCGCTGGCCTACACCAAGAACCTGTCGATGATCATCGCCGCGATCCTGGTCATCACCCTCGATCCCGCCCTGCGCGTCCTGTTCATGCACGCGAGGAACTTCGATTTCCGGCCGCGCTGGCTCAGCCGGACGGCCAACGCGGTCCTCGTCGGCAAGATCCGGAGCGAGGACAGCCATCCGGTCAGCCGCTTCCTGATGAGGATCTACGATCCCGTCGTCCGCTGGACGCTGAGGAAGAAATGGCTGGTCATCGGCGCCGCGCTCGTGCTGGTCGCGGCGACGGTCCCCGTCTTCCTCGAGATCGGCTCGGAGTTCATGCCCCCGCTCGACGAGGAGGCGCTCTTCTACATGCCCTCGACGATGCCGGGGATCTCGATCGGCGAGGCGCAGAAGCTGCTGCAGGTGACGGACCGGATCATCAAGGGGTTCCCGGAGGTGGAGAAGGTCATGGGAAAGGCGGGGCGCGCCGAGACCTCCACCGACCNNTCCTGGGCAAGGCCGGCCGGGCCGACACGTCGACCGATCCCGCCCCCCTCTCGATGCTCGAGACGGTCATCACCCTGAAGCCCAAGAGCGAGTGGCGGAAAGTGCCGACATGGTATTCCTCCTGGGCCCCGGGCTGGGCCAAATCTGTTTTCCGGCACTTCACGCCCGACAACATCTCCCAGGAGGACCTGATCAATCTGATGGACGAGGCCCTGGCCCTGCCGGGTCTGGCCAATTCCTGGACCATGCCCATCCGCGGCCGCA